>JAPVWS010000186.1 GCA_027493295.1 Candidatus Versatilivorator vitaminiformans
CAAGCACTCCCCCCTGGAGGGGGAGTCGGTGAGACAAGGGCTCCGCCCGCAGTCGAACCGGTGGGGGGGACGGAATCGGCGAGATCGCCGGATAGGAGATTCAGCCCGCAGTCGAACCGGAGGAGGCAAACGCCACGCCCCATTCACCCGAATCTGGATCGGTCGATCAGCCAGGCGTATAATCGAACCCGCAGCCGACGGAATCTTTGACGAACCCGAAGTGAACCATAGGGGTGAACAGCCGCCCCCGTTTGCCCTGAGAACCTTTCCATGGAATCGACACTTTTCCCAACCACCGTGATTGGCAGCCTGCCCCGCCCGGCCTGGGTGCTGGACCTCATCCTGGACCGCAAGGCCGGCCGCATTTCGGAAGAGGAGGCCGAGCCTCTGCTGGATCGGGCCATCGAATCCTCCATCGCCCTTCAGGAACAGGCCAGGCTGGAAGAGATCACCGACGGCGAGTGGCGCCGGGAGAGCTACGTCAAGGTATTTGCCGAACGGGTACGAGGCTTCAAGGCCGACCTTCACGACAGCGGAATGCCTTATCCGGCCGTGGTTGCTCCCCTCGAGTACCACCGCCCCCTGGTGCTGCACGAACTCCGCTTTCTGCGGGCCCGCACCCGGCGACGGGTCAAGATCACGCTTCCCGCGCCCTACATCATCGGACGGCGCATGTGGCACGCCGACCACTCCCGCAAGGCCTACCCCACTCGGGAAGGGCTGATGGAAGCCTGCGTTCCGATCCTCCGCCGGGAAATCGAAGCCCTCCGTGAGGCCGGCGCCGATACCGTTCAGTTGGACGAGCCCTGGCTGTCCACCATGGTAGACCCCGCCTTCCGCCGTCGGGAGGGGATCGACAATCCCTCCTACGAAATGGACCGGTGCGTGGACCTGGTCAACCAGGTATTGGACGGATTCCGGGACCTGGCCACGGGAATGCACCTCTGCCACGCCCACTTCGACCGCCAACACGGCAGCGAGGGTCCCTACGGGCTCATCATGCCGGCGCTGCAAAAGGTTCGGGTGGGGACCATTTCCATGGAATATGCCACCCCGGTGGCCGGGGGACTGGATTCCCTGGCCCAGTTCCCGGAGAAGGTGCGGCTGGGGCTGGGCTGCATCGACCACTGCGACCCCAGGGTGGAGACCGTGGAAGATGTGGTGAAGCGGGTGGAAGAAGCCATGCGGCACCTGGACAAGAGCCGCATCACCCTGCACCCGGACTGCGGATTCGCCCCTTCGGCCCAGAACCCGATGGATCTGGATGAGGCCTATCGGAAACTCAAGGCGATGTGCCGGGCGGCCCGGGTGTTGAGGGAAAAGCATGGCTGACGGCCTCCATTGCCAACAGGGAGCCGCAACTCCCGGCTGTGCTGCCGCCGCCTGACTAAACCCGATCTTTCCGCGGGAAAGGAGACCTCTGCAATGGTGAATCCGTTCGGCGCATTGACAGGAAGAACCTCGGTCCGGCTGAGTCTGGCCGGGATTGCTCTGGTGCTTCTCTATCTGGGTTGCGTGACCGGCGGTCCGGGAGAATCTTCCGGAGGAGCCCGCTGGCTGGCGGGGGACCACCACATTCACAGCCGCTTCAGCGTGGGCTGGAACCGGGACAACGATCCACCCACCCCGATCATCGGGGGCGACGCCATCTACCCCATCCCCATGAATGCGCTCATGGGCAGGCGCTTCGGGCTGTCCTGGGCGGTTGCCACCGACCACGGCGGTCCCAACCACAGCAAGGTCAACCTGGAACGGGCCTATCCCGAGCTGGTGCTGTCGCGGGAGCTGGTTCCCGAGGTGGTGCAGTACTGGGGCATGGAGTTCAACTCCCCGGGAGCCGACCACAGCAGCCTCATCATTCCCCACAGCCAGGACGAGGCCCAGCGGCTGTACGAGCTGGAGTCGGGCTTTGACCGCGCCGAGGCCTATCCGATCGACGAAACGCGGGATACAGAACCCCGCATGATCGAGGCCATTCAATTGATGAACGGCCTGGAGCACAAGCCGGTCCTGATCGCCAACCATCCCTCGCGCTCGGCCTCGCAGACCGGTGAATACGGAGCCTACGACCCGGCCGAGCTGCGGCGCTGGAACGATACGGCCCCCGAGGTGGCGGTGGGCATGGCGGGAGCCCCCGGCCACCAGGCCAGGACGCTCAACCCGGACGGAACCCTCGATCCGGAAAGTCCCCGCGGGTCCTATGGCAGCTATCCGACCCGGGGAGGGTTCGATCCCATGACCGCTCGGCTGGGCGGGCTCTGGGACTCGATGCTGGGAGAGGGGCGCCGCTGGTGGATCACCGCCAACTCCGATTCCCACGTGCACTACACCGAGGGCGGCAGTGATTTCTGGCCCGGTGAGTACTCCAAGACCTACGTTCACGCCGAGAAGTCGCATCCCGGAATTCTGGAAGGACTGCGCCGCGGGCGAATCTTCGTGACCACCGGGGATCTCCTCTCGGAGCTCTATGTGACGGCGCGTTCAAAAGACCTGAGGGCGAAAATCGGGGGCACCCTTCAGGCCACCGCCGGAGCCTCCGTCGAGGTCACCATCCGGTTCAGAGATCCGGAGTCTTCCAACTGGCATGGCGACACCCCGGAGGTGGTTCGGGTGGACCTGATTGTCGGCAACCTGACCGGACCATTGTCCGACCCGGCCCAGGACCGCAACCCCACTACCCGGGTGGTGCGGCGATTCACTCGGGACGACTGGTCCCGCCAGGGTGAGTACCGGACCATGAGCCATACTCTGGAGGGCATCAAGGGCGACCACTACCTCCGCGTCCGTGGCACCAGCACCGGAGAGCTGGAACCGGAGCCTGACCCTCGCGGAGAAGACCCCTGGAAGGACCTCTGGTTCTACTCCAATCCGATTTTCATTGAAGTGACCAATGGGGACTAGCCCCAAGGACAGCCGGTGCCGGATCGCCGTGGTGGGCGGGGGCATTGTGGGCGTCTGCTGCGCCCTCTACCTGCAGCGGGACGGGCACAACGTGGCGATCATGGATCCCGGCGGACCCGGCGAGGCCTGCAGCAGCGGGAACGCCGGACAGTTCGTGACCGGCTACTGTGTGCCCCTGGGCCTTCCGGGCATCGCCAGGGAGGTGCCGGCCATGGTCCTGGATCCCCTGGGGCCCCTGACCATTCGCTGGCCCTACCTGCCGAGCCTGCTCCCCTGGCTGCTTCGATTCGTGGCTGCCAGTTCCCCCAGGCGTGTCGATGAGATCGCCAGGGCTCTCTACCGGCTCAACAAGGATTCCCTCGTCGCCTTCTCCCCGCTTCTGGAGCAGGCCGGAGCCGAGCACTTGATCCGGCGCAAGGGCAGGCTGGACGTCTACCAGTCGGAGCGAGTCTTTGCCAAGGCGCAAGTCAAGTTCGACCTGCTGCGCTGCTGCGGCGTCCAGGTGGAGATGCTGGACCAACGGGGGATCCGGGAACTGGAGCCGGAGCTGGCGGACCGATGCCGCCAGGGCGTCTTCTATCCCGAGTCGGGCCATACCACCAGCCCGCTGGGATTGACCCGATTGCTGGCCGAGGATTTCGTGCGCCGCGGCGGAGACGTATTGCAGGAGAGGGTCACCGACTTCCGCGTGGGCGCGGACGGCGTCTGGTCGGTGGTTACCGATGTCTCCCGCCACCCGGCCGATCAAGTGGTGCTGGCGGCAGGGGCCTACTCGCGCCCCCTGGCAGCCAGGCTGGGCAGCCCGCTGCCGCTGGAGGCCGAACGCGGATACCACCTCATGCTGCCGCAGGCCGGGATCAGGCTGCAGCGAACCGTGGTCCACGGGGACCGATACTTCGGTCTGACGCCGATGGAAGGAGGGATGCGCCTGGCCGGCACGGTCGAGCTGGCCAGTGTCCACGCCCAACCGAACTACGCCAGGGCCCATGCCCTGCTCCAGGCCGCCCGGCAAGCTCTGCCCTCCTTGAACGGCCAGGGGGCGGTTCCCTGGATGGGCTGCCGGCCGTCCATGCCCGATTCCCTGCCCGTGCTGGGACGATCACCGCTTCACCGCTCGGTCTATTTCGCCTTCGGCCACGGGCACCTCGGACTGACCGGCGCCGCCACCTCGGGCAAGATCATTGCCGACCTGGTGGCCGAGCGGGCGCAGGACAGCCAGTTCGAAGCCTATCGCGCCGACCGGTTTTAGCCCGCCTATCTCACCGAGGTGCTGGGCTCTCCGGTGGAAACGGGCGGCAGACTGGGAGAAATCATGACCATAACAAGGGTTGGAGTCGTGGGGGCCGGGCTGATGGGTTCCGGCATTGCGCAGGTCTCGGCCGCGGGCGGTTACCGGACCGTGGTCCGCGAGATGTCCCGGGAGCTCCTGGACCGCGGTCTCGCGAAGATCGCCGCATCCCTGGAACGGTCGGTCAAGAGGGGCAAGGCAACCCCCGAGCGGAAAGAGCAGACCCTGACGAACCTTTCCGGCACCACCGCCCTGGAGGAGTTGGGAGAATGCGACCTCGTCGTCGAAGCCGTCACCGAAGACCTCGCGGTCAAGAAAGAGGTCTTCGCCGCGCTCGACGCGATTTGCAAACCGGAGACGATTTTCGCCACCAACACTTCGTCCCTGACGGTCACCGAGATGGCGGTGGTCACTCGCCGTCCGGAACAGTTTGTCGGTCTCCATTTCTTCAATCCCGTCCCCATCATGAAGCTGGTGGAAGTGGTTCGAACCATTCGGACGAAACAGGCGACCTTCGACACCGTCTTCAAGTGGGCTCGATCGGTAGGAAAGGTCCCCATTGCCTGCAAGGACAACTCGGGATTCGTGGTCAACCTGCTTCTCGTGCCCTACCTGCTCAGCGCCATTCGAGCCGTGGAAAGAGGCACCGCCTCCATTGAGGATATCGATCGAGCCATGAGCCTGGGCTGCGGGCACCCCATGGGTCCGCTCACGCTGCTCGATTTCGTCGGCCTCGACACCATTTACTCCATCGCCAACATCATGTTCGACGAATACCGGGAGGCACAGTACGCGCCGCCGCCCTTGCTCAAGCAGATGGTTCAGGCAGGCTTCCATGGCCGCAAGTCGGGGAGGGGCTTCTACGACTACGGTCCTGCAGAACCGGTCCCCGCAGAGCTGGGCTTTTGATCCCGAATTGCATCCCCAACCCTGGCCGGACGATTTCAAATTCGTTTGCGTGGAATCGGCAAAACGGGAGCAGAAATACAGCATCTGACCTGGCCGACCCGACCTGACGGAGAACTGTCGCCACATGCTTCTGAGAAGACCGAGCTACCAGGAGACCTATGACGCATTCCGATGGGAGATTCCGCAGGACTACAACATTGCGGTCGACGTCTGCGACAGGCACGCCACCGGTAGAACCAGGCGGGCCCTGATCTACCACCAGGAAGAGACCGACACCACCACCGAGTATTCATTCCATCAGTTCAGAACATGGAGCAATCGGTTAGCCGCCGCACTCAGGTCCCTGGGCGTCGAAAGAGGGGACCGCATCGCCATCGTGCTGCCGCAAGGCCCGGAAGCCGCCCTGACCCACCTGGCCTCCTCCAAGCTGGGAGCCGTTGCGGTTCCCCTGTTCTGCCTGTTCGGCCCCGACGCCCTCCAATACCGGCTGAATGACAGCGGAGCCAAGGCCGTGGTTGTGAATGCCGAGAACCTGGAAAAGATCACCGCCATACGAAGCCGGTTGCCGTCGCTGAAGTTGATCATCGTCGTGACCCAGGGCAGCGCCGGCGAGTTTCACCGCTTCGACGAGCTGCTGACCGGGGCAAGGGGCTCCTTCGCGCCGGTGCGCACCAGGGCCGAAGAGCCGGCGTTGCTGATCTATACCTCCGGAACCACGGGCCCGCCCAAGGGAGCTCTGCACGCCCACCGAGCGCTGCTGGGCCACCTGCCCGGAGTCGAGTTTTCCAACAACTTTGCTCCTCGGCCGGGAGACTGCTTTTGGACTCCGGCGGATTGGGCCTGGGTGGCCGGCCTCATGGACGTGTTGCTGCCGGCCTGGCATCACGGACTCCCGGTCGTTGCCGAGCACCGGATTCGCAATGCCCTCATTCCTCCGACGGCACTGAAAATGATGCGCGAGGTCCCGGAACCGCGGAACCGATACCGCTTCAGCCTGAGATCGATTTTCAGCGGCGGCGAGCCTCTCGGAGCCGAGGTTCTCGACTGGGCCAAGGGCACTCTGGGTGTGACCGTCAACGAAGTCTACGGTCAGACCGAGGCCAACATGGTCGTGGGCAGTTGTCACGAGGTGATGGGAATCAAGCCGGGGTCCATGGGTCGTCCGATCCCCGGACATCGGGTCGAGGTGATTGGGGAGGACGGGAATCCCGCCCCGATCGGCGAGATCGGCGAAATAGCCGTCAGGCGGCCCGACCCGGTGATGTTCCTGGAGTACTGGAAGAGCCCCCGCGCCACCGAGGAGAAATTCACGGGAGATTGGGCTCGCACCGGCGACCTGGCCCGCAAGGACAACGACGGTTATATCTGGTTCGTGGGACGCACCGACGATCTCATCACCAGCAGCGGATATCGGATCGGCCCGGCCGAAGTGGAAGAGTCGATACTCAAGCACCCGGACGTATCCATGGCGGCCGTCATCGGCGTGCCCCACTCGATCCGCGGCACCATCGTCAAGGCCTTCGTCAAGCCCAAGCCCCACTGCCAGCCGACCCCGGAACTCCGGCGATCCATTCAGGAATACGTCAAGACCCGATTGGGTTCCCACGAATACCCGAGAGAAATTTCATTTGTCGAATCCTTCCCCATGACGACCTCCGGAAAGATCCTGCGGCGGGAACTGCGGAAACAGGAGGAAGAAAGACGTCGCAGCCCCGAAGACACTTGATCCGAGACACGTCTTTTCTCACCGATGGATTGTGCTGTTGAGACGAGTGCAGGAAGTAAGGGTGGTGTTTCAGATACTGGTACGCCCGGCAGGATTCGAACCTGCGACCCCCTGCTTAGAAGGCAGGTGCTCTATCCAGCTGAGCTACGGGCGCTTGTCTGGGAATGAATATAGTGCGTTTCCCGGTTCAAGTCCACTTGGCCCGGCAAGGGTGTGCACGACAATTTCATGAGGTGACTGCGAGCAGGGGGTGTGGCCGGCGGGCAATTCGCTCAAACCGAGGGGATCCAAACCGGTCTGCGAAAACGTACCCAAAATTCGCCCTCACGATCCTCTAAACGTAGCCGAACAGCGGCGGGAAGGCGACGACCACGAAGCCTGCCCAGACCGCGTAGACCGGCAGGTAGTCGGTCTGCCAGCGTTCGAGGGCGGAGAAGGTGCCGCGGCCGCTCAGGAAGCGCGCGTACAGCCAGGCCGACCAGGCGAGGTTGACCAGCAGGATCAGATTTTCGCCCAGCGCCGCCACCCGGTTGGGGCTGAAGCCGAACTCGGAGATCCGTCCGGCGATGGCCGCCAGCGCCACGCCGTCGACAACCAGGGCGCTGACCACGAGCAGGAGCTGCAGCCCGTCGAACGCGTCGGGTGGGGCGTGCGGGTCCCGCGCCGAGACCGCATAGAGCAGCAGGCCCAGGACCAGGGCCAGCAGCAGGTCAAAGCCGATCAGCACCTCCCGATCCACGTTGATGCCACTGCCGGTCCAGACCATGGTGGCGAGGAAGGCAATCAGCACGGCCGCGAACAGCGGCGTGAACAGGCGGGTGAGCACCGGCGCCATGTTCTCGATGACGCTCTGCTTCGCCTCCACCAGCCAGGCGCCGACGATGACGGCGCCCATCGCGCCGCACGGCAGCAGCCACTGCGTCGCGAACCACTTTACATCCGCCCCGATCGCGGCGAACATGCCGACGGTGAACCCCGTCAGGACGCCGCCGCCCAGGGCCATGAGGACGTAGTAAATGAACAGTTCGCCGGAGAAGCGCACGAAGTCCATGCGTCTGCGGCCGTCGCGCCAGCGCCCCCCGGTGTAGGCAACGCCTACCGCAAGCCACAACGCGATTGGCAGGTGGAGCGCAGCCAGCGTCCACGTATGACCGGCCGGCGTGAACGGGAAGGCGTTGACGACGAGTGCGGCGGTGGTGAAGGCCAGCGCCAGTCGAACACACCCGGTCCGGTTCAACCGGCGCTTCCAGGCGAAGTAGCCGGCGAGGAACGGAAACACGAACAAGCTGAGATTGGGGAAGTAGGGCGCCTTGGAGTCGAACAGGCCCTCCCCTGATCCGATGTGCGGATAGCCGAACAGCTCGGGAAGCTTGACGGCCATGCCGGCGGCCGCGGCCAGACCGATGACCACCAGGGTTTCCATGCGCGTGGTTTTACGCGCTTCGTGGTCTGCTCCCGGAGAGACGACAAGCTGTTTCCAGAGCCGCTCGGAGTGCTCCCGCGCGAACTCGCGCGATACGGCATCGAGGTTGCCCAACCGCTTGACGGCCACCAGGAAAGCTTCGTCGGCGGCCAGACCCGCATCGACGAGCGCCGCTACCTGGTCGCGCAGATGTCCTTCCAGTTCCTCCACGTCGGCCGTGCGGATTGCCGGCCGGCGTTGCAGCCAGGTCCGCCACTGTGTGATCTGTGCCTCGAGTGGGTCGTTGTGCGTCACCATGATCGTTCCGCCCGCGTCGCCGTGGGATCTATCCGAGAGCAGGCGCCTGGGTGCGTTCCCGCCAAAGCCCGCGGAGGGTCGAGTCCACCACCTGCCACTGCTGTCGTTGAGCCTCCAGGTGCGCCTGCCCTGCCTTGGTGATGCGGTAGTAGCGGCGACGCCGGCCGGTCTCGGCGGTGGCCCAGCGGGCCTCGACGTAGCCGAGCCGCTCCAGGCGGTGCAGCACCGGATACAGCATCCCGTCCGTCCATCGGAGCTGGCCCCGCGACAGCTCGCCGACCCTCTTGATGATGGCGTAACCGTAGCTGTCGCCCTCGGCCAGGATGGCCAGGACGAGCGGCCCGGCCGAAGCAGCTACCAGGTCCTTGCTGATGTTCATGGTGTCGAGTCCCGGCGCGTCGGCGACGACGCACGATCCTATACATAACACATCAATGCATATTTGTACTAGGTAAAAGTCGGCGAGTTGCCGAGGCAATCGAAAACCCGCGGTCTGCCCGAGAGCGGTTCACGCGAGTGCGGTAACAGCCGACGATCGGGTGGGATTAGCACTTATCCAGGCGCTCGACCTGGCCGAGGACCCAGGCAGCAGCAACGCGCGCCGGCGCAAGTCGACTTCTGCGAATCCCCCTTCAAGGGGCAGTGATGGGCTCGCCGGCACCGAGGTAATGGGGCGGCTCAAGGCTACTCCGGATAGATCCGCATGACGTGGCCCCCGCCCGGCTCCAGCCGGGCTGTCACCACGTCGGCGGAGCCGACGCGAAGGTGTTGCCGCCGGACTCCGTTCGGATCTCCCTCGACATCCGCATAGACCTCGGCCCGGAAACGTCCTGACCCCAGAAACTGCAGGGGAATGCTCAGCTCCCGTCCGTCCCAGTTGGTCATGCTGCCTACGTACCATTCCGTTCCGCTCCTGCGGGCTACGGTGATGAACTCTCCCACCCTGCCCTGCAGGACCCTGGTCTCCTCCCAGGAAGTCGGCACCCTGCCCAGGAACTCGATTCCCGGCTGCCTCCGGTAGGCGGCCGGATAGTCCACCAGCATCTGCAGGGGACTCTCGTAGACCACGTACATGGCCAGTTGATGGCCGCGTGTCCCCTGGGCCAGGGGTTCCCGCGCCCGGGGCTCGAAGTCTTTGCGGAGCACGGTGCGAAAGGCTCCGGGCGTGTAGTCCATGGGTCCGGCCAGCATCCGGGTGAAGGGAAGGGTCAGGTCGTGGGTGGGGTTGCAGCGGGCTCCCAGCCGGTTCCACTCCAGGCCCAGAACGGCTTCCCGCGTAATGATGTTGGGCCAGGTGCGGCGCAGGCCATCCGGCTTGTAGGCTCCATGGAAGTTGACCAGCAGGCGGTGACCGGCGGCCCGGCGGGCCACCTGGTGGTAAAAGCCCACCATCTCCTGGTCGTCGCGGTCCATGAAGTCGATCTTGACGCCGGCAATCCCCCAGTCCTCATAGAGCCTGAAGGCCTCTTCCATCTGCGCCCGGGCCCGCTTCCAGTGCAGCCACAGCAGGATGCCCACCCCTCGCTTCCGCCCGTATCCGATCAGGCAGGGGAGATCGAGCTCGGGCCGGCTTCGGGTGATGTCTCCCTCCTCCTCGCTGCCCTGATGCCAGCCGGCGTCGATCTGAAGGTACTCCAGGCCCTGGTCGGCGGCGAAGTCCAGGTAGTGCTTCATGGTCGCCGTATTCATTCCCGGCTCGAATCCGACTCCCTTGGCGCTGGTGCCGTTCCACCAGTGCCAGGCGGCCTTGCCGGCCCGGATCCAGGAGGGATCGGCTATCCGGTTCGGCTCGTTAAGGTGCAGCAGCAGCACGTTGTTCTCGATCAGTTTCCCCGGGGTCCTGCCCAAGAGGAAGACGCGCCAGGGCGACCGCAGGAACCCCTCCCTTCGGACCTTTACTCCCGGCCGGTGAGGATGGGGCGAGAGGCGGCTTTCCAGCGTTTCCGGAATGCCCGGAACGGGGGTCAGGTACATGCCGGCGTAGTCGGTGATGTTGGCCTCGGCGAGGGCCAGCCAGGAACCTGCGAGGGTCTGCAGCAGCAGCGGCAGGCCGAGGATGGCGCCGGGCTGCAGGCGCCACAGTGGCTGGGGATTGAACTCCGACTCGTAGTTGGTGGCGAAGTCCCGAAGTTGCAGCACCCAGGCGCGACAGCCCTCCGGGAAAAAGAAGGTGGAGTTTTCTTCGAGCAGGTCCACATCCGACAGGCCGGGTTGAGGAGGAATGCGGTAGCGAAAGGCGGCTCCCTCGTCGTAAGCGCGAAAAACAAGGTCCAGGCGGCGGCCGGAGGGTGTGCTCTCCCGAAGGCGAAGGACCCCCTGACGGTAAGCGTTCCGCAGCTCCCCCCGAGTTCCGTAGGGGAGACGGTAGCGCTCGTCCCCGGACGAGGGCTCCCAGCCCAGCAGGACGAAATCCCGTGCAAGCGGAGGACCGCCCTTGAGATGCAGCCCCAGCCAGGAATCCCTCACCACCGTCGCCCCATTGAAGCCGATGCGGTAGTAGGGACGGACTCCCCTGGGATAGGGGGTCCGCAGTTCCTTCAGACCGACCGTAACGGTGACCTGGCCGTCGGGCGAGCTGAGATGGAAATCCTGGGCCGGGAGCGCCTGATTGGAGCCGAATTGCAGCGCGCAGCTAGCCAAGACTGCGAGCGCGGTCTTGAGAGGGTCGATGAGTCTGCGGATCCTGGTCTTGTTTTCGTGCATTGGAAGCTTCGGCCCGGGCCAAATCATCCTAGTATAACCTTGAGGCTCCATCCCCAACGCCGCCCAACAGCAACCCCCTTGCAGTATCGGCCAGCCAACCACGAAACCGAAGAGCCGCTTGGGCACCTTCCGCTTGACCCACGGCCTTGTAGACTTGTAAGGTTTTTTCTTCGATATAATTTCCAGTGCTGCAATTGATGGAGTTGTCCATGGCTGCACCTGCCCACCGAATAACCGTCCTGTTCCTGCAGGCCATCCTGGCTCCCTGCCTCGCCACCGGCGAACCCACCGATTCCATCTTCGAAAACGATGTCAAACCCCTGTTGCTGGCCCGATGTCAAGCCTGTCACTCGGAGGGAGAACAGACCAGCGGTTTTTCGGTGGCGAGCCTGCATTCGGTGATTTCCGGCGGGAACAAGCACGGCAAGGCGGTGCTGGAGGGCAATCCGGAGGCAAGCCCGCTCGTCCGCCTCCTCAAGGGCCAGATCAATCCCCGCATGCCTCTGGGCGGAGTCTTGACGGAGAGCGAGATTGCCCGGATCGAAAACTGGATTGGCAGCCTCCAGCCGACGACAGCAGTTCAATCCGAGCCTTGGCTCTGGCCTTTCCGGCAACCGGTCAAAAGCGTTCCTCCCGAAGTCGACAATTCCGACTGGGTCCGCAATCCCATCGACCGTTTCATCTTGCGCAGGCTGGAGCAGGAGAACGGGCTGTCTCCCGCCCCTCCCGCCTCCAGGCGGACGCTGGCGCGCCGCCTCTATCTGGACCTGGTCGGGATGCCACCCACGCCCGAGGAAATGCAACGCTTTCTCGATGATCCGTCCCCCAACGCCCACGAGAAACTGGCGGACACCCTGTTGGCCGACGCCAGATACGGCGAACGTTGGGGCCGCCACTGGCTGGACCTGGTCCGATACGGCGAGTCGGACGGCATGGAAGGCGACATTCTCATAGGGAATGCCTGGCGCTATCGCGATTGGGTGATCGAAGCCTTCAATTCCGATCTGCCCTACGATCGGTTTGTGATGCTTCAACTGGCGGGCGGCGACGAGCACAGCCGCAAGGCCTGGTACAAGCCGGAAATTCAGGGACACATTCCGGCCGGTTTCCTGCGGCTGGCCCCCTGGGATCTCGGCAACCTGGCCTCCGAACAGTTGAGGCAGGACTTCCTGGATGAAGTCACTACGGCGACGGGGTCCATCTTCCTGGGGCTGACTCTCGGCTGCGCCCGCTGCCACGATCACAAGTACGATCCCATTCCCGCCCGGGATTACTTTCGCTTCCAGGCGTTCTTCAACGCCATCCGGGTTCCCCTGCCCCCCAATACTTCCGGGATTCCGCCCGAAGAGTTCGTCGTCCCCTACCAGGACCCTCATTTCAGAACCCTGGCCGAATCCAAGATCAAACAGTACCGGGAGCGCGTCGAGAACGGAGCGGAGAAGCGGGAGTTGGAGGAGCTCGAACAGGCGCTTCTGGACAAGCTGATCTCAAAAAAGATGTCGGAGGCAGCCTCGGACAAGCTCACCGCGACCGACCTGGAGCTCGAATTGGCACGAAAGGAACAGAGAGTCTTTTCGGCCGAGGAAAAGGCGGAATATGACCGCTTGCAGGAGAGGGCCGGACGCACGCTGGAGCAGACGGACCACCGCGCCCTGGCCCGCTATGAAGAACGGCTGCTCGAGAAGCTTACCGCGGCTTATGCCGCCGGGATCACCGATCCACCGGGGCGTTTCCGGGCGCTGACGCTGGCGGATGTCCGGACTGAAGCCCGCCGGGTCAATCGACCCTCCAGATACTTCACCCGGGAGGAGAAGCAGCGGCATCTTGAACTTTCCGACACCATGGAGATTCTGCGACGCCGGCTGTTGCGCTGGAGGCCGCTGGCCCTGACGGTGACCAACGTCATCGGTCCTCCACTGGGACCGGGAGTCCCGGCAACCCGCGTGCTGAAGGGCGGCGATTACCGTCAACCCGGCGAGGCGGTCGACCCCGGATTCCCCAGCGCCGTCACAGGCAGCGACGCCGCGGCCGTGCTGGAAAAGGACCGCTACCGCCAGTATCCAACCCGGGGCCGGCGGATGACGCTGGCCAGATGGATCGCCAGTCCGCGGAATCCGCTCACCGCCCGGGTGATGGTCAACCGCATCTGGCAGCAGCGCTTCGGACGCGGCATCGTGGGAACTCCCAGCGACTTCGGCAAGAACGGCGACCGCCCCACCCACCCCGACTTGCTGGATTGGCTGGCGGTGCGGTTCGTGGAAGAAGGCTGGAGCATGAAAGCCATGCATAGGCTCATGGTGACCAGCAGCACCTACCGCCAGGCGGCGGACAATCCCGGGGTCGAGGCGCCCTCCCAGGATCCGGAGAATCGCCTGTTGTGGCGCTTCAACCGCCGACGGCTGGAGGCGGAGGCCATCCGGGACAGCATTCTGTCTGCCAGCGGCCGCTTGAATCTGGAGCGAAGAGGACCCAGCGTCTTTCCGCCCTTGCCCGAGGACATGAAGGATCTGAGCCGCCCCGCCCGACCCGGTGGGTCCATGTGGGAGCCCAACGAAAGTGAACGCGACGCCCGGCGGCGATCGGTCTACATCTTTCAGAGGCGGTCGCTCCCGCTGCCCATGATGGCCTCCTTCGATGCTCCGGTCTTCAACGAATCCTGTGAACGCCGCAGCGTCACCACCACTCCCCTGCAGGCCCTTTCGATGATGAACGGCCGGCTGGTGAACGAGGAAGCGACTCACCTGGCGACCCGCGTGGCAAGAGAAGCCGGGGGCCGGCGGGAGGATCGGGTGGCCCGACTGTTCGAGATCGCGTTGAACCGCCCGCCCGATCAGGCCGAGCAGCAGCAATTCGTGGAGTTTCAGGGATCTCTGGAAGCCATTTGCCGGGTCATCCTCAATTCCAACGAGTTTTTGTTCATAGACTAAGTTGAGGTAAGATATCTTCCATAAAATCCGATCCAAAGGCACCCTCACACGGATTCCACCATGAGCCCTCTACCCTCCCGCAGGGAGTTTCTGAAGAACTCCTATCTGGGCCTCGGCAGCCTGGCCCTGATGGATCTGCTGGCAGGCGATGCTGGCGCCTTGGCCGATTCGGCCGAGAATCCTCTGTTGCCCAGGCCGGCTCACTTGCCGGCCAGAGCCAAACGCTGCATCTTTCTCTTCATGGAAGGTGGAGTGAGCCAGATGGACACTTTCGAGTACCGGCCTGTACTCGACAAGTATGCGGGGCAGCAGATGCCCTCGGTCCGCGGGACCGACCTGGACGTGGCCAGCCTCGGGTCCGCCCACAACCGCATCATCCCCTCCCCCTTCGGCTTCGCCCGACACGGCCAGTCGGGCCGCTGGATGTCGGAACTGCTACCCCACCTGTCGACCTGTGTCGACGACATGGCCTTCCTCCATGGCGTCACCGTCGACAGCAGCAATCACGCGCCGGCTGTCTATCATTCCCTGACGGGACAAATCCTTCCCGGCGGAGCGGCCATCGGGGCATGGATGACCTATGGTCTGGGGAGCGAGAACCGGAATCTGCCCGGCTTCATTGTGCTGGGACAGGGGGCTCCCGCGGTGGGCGGCGCATCCCAGTGGAGCCACGGGTTTCTGCCTGCCGTCCACCAAGGCACGCTCTTCCGACCGGGCTCCAATCCCATCGCCGATCTGCACCCGCCGGCCGGGACCTCGCCGGGGGGCCGCCGCAACGAGCTTGACCTGCTGAAATGGCTCAACCAGCGGCATGCCCGCCAGCGCACCCGGACCGGGGATCTCGAAGCGCGCATTGCCGCCTATGAGATGGCCTTCCAGATGCAGAGCGCGGCGCCCGAGCTGATCGATCTCTCCGGGGAGTCGGAAGCCACCAGGAAGCTCTACGGGCTCGACGACCCGGTGGCGGGCACCTTCGGACGCCAGTGCCTGATGGCCCGCCGCATGGTGGAGCGGGGGGTTCGCTTCGTCAAGCTCCTGCACGGCAAGGGCAAACCCTGGGACCAGCACGGGGACCTGGCCGGCCGCCTGCCGGTCTTGTGTCATGAAGTCGATCAGCCCATTGCCGGCCTGCTGAAGGACCTGAAATCCCGGGGAATGCTGGAAGAAACCCTGGTGGTCTGGGCCTCTGAGATGGGACGGACGCCTTTCGATTCCAACGTGGTCTCCGACAAACCCGGCCGGGACCACAATCGCTTCGGACTGGTCATGTGGATGGCGGGTGGAGACGTTCGCCCCGGAGCCACTTTCGGACAGACCGACGAATTCGCGCTCCGCAGCGCCGGAGAGTCTCTCCCGGTGCGTGACGTGCACGCCACCCTGCTTCGCCTCATGGGGCTGGATCAGCACCAGTTGACCTTCCTCCATGCCGGGCGCTTCAAACGGCTCACCGACATTGGCGGACGGGTCATCGACGAAATCCTGCTTTGAACCTTGGGCTAGACTCTGTTTTTTCTTCGACTGACCTGAGTCATGTCCGACCTTCTGATCATGGGGAGTGGAGTCGTCGGAAACTTTGCGGCGGCCTATTTCCGGCGATACTTTCCCACGCTGCGAGTGACGGTGGTGGGGCGCTCCGATCAGGAACTGCCCATTGTGGGCGAGTCGCTGGTGGAGCTCAGCACCCACTTCCTCCAGGACCTCGGCCTCAGCCGCACCCTCATTGAACAGCACCTGCCCAAGTACGGCCTCACCTACTACTACAAGCTGGATGCCTCCCGCCCCAGGGACCCCGGCTACGTCGTCGACGAAGCCCCTTCCAATCCTCCCTTCCCTTCCTTTCTGATCAACCGGTTCAGCTTCGACGCCGAGCTGCGCCGCCTCAACCGGCAGAGGGGCGTACGCTGCATCGAGGGCAAGGTCACGGATGTGAGCCTGGGGAACGGCGCGCCCCACCGGGTCACGGCGCAGCGGGCCGATGGGAGGGAGGAGTCGCTCGAGGCCCGCTGGCTGGTGGACGCCACCGGGCGCCGGCGGCTGCTGGCGCGCCAACTGGGACTGCAGAGCCAGGCACCCCATCAACGGAGCGCCTTCTGGGTTCCCGACGCCTGCGCCTCCCTTGATTAGTTGCCCCCCTCGTACCCGACGACGGGACGGATCATGCAGAGTGAAACAACGAATCCATAGGGCCTTGTGAACAGGACAAGACGCCGGTGTGCAGCAAGCGGATGCCCACCCGGGAGCGCGGGCGTCCCGCCCGCACCACACTGGCAAGGCCTCGCCCATCTCCACCGCCCGGCTCGACCGGCAACGGCGCCAGGACTCCGCTTCGGCCGAGTCGATGCCGTACCCGCCGGCAGGGTGGCCGGGTGCCGCATCGCAGAGAAACTGAGCGGCACCGAAGGGGAGTGCATGCGGGCGGGACGCCCGCGCTCCCGGGGGGCGCCTCCTCCCATCACTCTTGCTACTTGAGGGGGCGCGCGACGGCTTGCCGCGCCGCAGCCCCGCCCATGCGGCAGAACCGCCACGCGTGGTGGCCCTTCATGGATTGCTCTTTTTTTTCGTTTGTTTCAGCTTGGTCTCGGAAGCCGAGCGTCGTCAGCCGCGGGCCGGACCGAAGGCCGACCAGCCCAGAAGGTAGCGGGCGTGGGGCGGGTAGCGATCCACGATATCGTCCGGAATGCTGCGGGTATAGTCGGTGAAGGGCTTGATCCAGGCGCGAATGAAGTTTCCAAGAACGGCCCGGCGGGGACCGTCCGTCAGGTTGGTGCCTGCCCGGTGCCAGGTCTGGGAATACCAGATCGCCAGGCTGCCGGCAGGGGCGGTCAGCGCCACCTCGCCTTCGACCGAATCGTAGGTCCAGGGCGGCTTCCTGCCACTGAGGTGGGTGCCGGCCACCACTCGGGTAGCTCCGTTTTCCACGGTGAAGTCGTCCAGCATCCAGCCGATGGCGATCGCCATGGGGATGGTGGGGAGTGGCTCGGGGACCATGGTGAAGGGCGAATCGACATGCCAGTAGGAAGGTTCCGAATGGGGGCCGATCCGGGTGGCGGCCATATCGGACAGCACGCAATCCTTCCCCAGCAGTTCACCCATGATCTGGCGCAGAATGGGATGGTCGAACAGGCGGTCGCAGCCAATCAGCTTGGCCGGAAGGTTGAAGCAGCGCTGCATGCGGCCTTCGTCCAGAAGCAGGGGGATGTGGAGAAAATTGTGGTTCACCTCTTCCGCGGGTACCGGCCAGGGAGTATCGTGATTGAGGGCCCTGGTGTGACGGATCCTCTTCATGACCCGACCCAGCTCTTCCGCATCTACCTTGTAGGTTCTGGCCAGGTAGGCTTCGATTTCAGCATCGTCGGGAGATTCCGGGCCGTCTCCCGGATCGAAGTGAAACTCGCGCTCCCGGGCCATGAGCCGGTCACAATCCGCAATGAGCTGCTGCAGTTCCTTCCCTCGGAAGATCCGGTCGAAAATCACATACCCCTGCTGCTTCAGATATTCACAGCCTTGCTGCGGCCGTTCCGGATCAAAGACCTTGCTAACATCCATCGTCGTGCCTCCCTTCGAACCTCCGGGTTAACCCATCATACTCCTTTCAACAGTAATTCTGCATCTCGCCGGGAAAGCTTCCCGAATGATTCCACCTCCAGTTCGGGCTTCCTGGGAGCTAGGCGCGGTAACCCGCATTTCTCACCAGGGTGGACAAGTGCTCTGGTAAGATGTTAACTTACTTGACATGAAAACTGTCATCTCTACAAAGGGCCAGATCGTCATACCCGTCGAATTGCGCAAGCACGACAACATCCGACCCGGCCAAGCCTTTGATATTGAACGGGTGGATAAAGGCGAGTATCGCCTGGTACTCACTGAACCGCCGAAAAATCAGGGACTGGTGGATACACTCCTGGCTTGCCCCGTGAAAGGCTGGTTCGTATCCATCGACTCGGAGTCGACAGATTCCCTTGATTTCTCGCCATGACCCTACTGGTCGATGCCAACGTGCTGTGCGAGCTTACCAAGCCCAGGCCCGATCCGAATGTGATCACCTGGCTGCGACACAACGAGCGTCGCCTGGTCATCGATCCAGTGATTCTGGGAGAGATTCGTTACGGTATTCTTCTGCTTCCAGACGGGCGCCGGCGGCGGCGTCTCTTAAGCTGGTTCGAGGAGTTCGTCTCCCGCATTCATTGTGTTCCGTGGGATGCCGAGACGGGTTTGCGCTGGGCGGAACTCCTGGCGCGTCTTCGCGCCACCGGCCGATCGCTGCCGATCAAGGACAGCCTGATTGCAGCAACCGCACTGACTCATGGGTTTCAACTCGCGACCCGAAATCGGCGGCATTTCGAGTCCTGCGGGGTAGAACTCGTCGACCCTTTCGCTTGAAAGCGCTTCGATTGCAACGTAGCTCTTTCCCTCGTCGGGCGCTTTGAACTTGGCTGCCAGAGATTTCTGCGCCGACCCACCGAACGGGGAGCGTGCAGACGTCAAGGAGCATGGATGACGGAGAAAGAAGCCAAACCATCTCCCGGTGGAGGCCGGGCTCCAGGCGGCCAGAGCCGGCGGGACTTTCTGAAGTCCGGAACTCTGGCGGGAGCCGCAGGGCTGCTGACCCCCGCCTGCGGGCTGGAACAGGCCGGAAAGCGGGGTTCGACCACCGGTAGGCCGATCACTCCGGGACCCGACGACATCGTCCTGGAGAACCGGCAAGCCAGGTTGATCATCGGGTCGGACGGCATCGCCCGCAGCCTCTGGCACAAACAGACCGGCCAGGAGTGCCTGGCTCCGGGGACCGCGGCCCCCGCGTTTTCGGTGACCCAGTACCGTCCCTACGAGAACGAGCTGCAGCTCAGGTACCCCGCCAAATCCAGGACCTTCCCGGTTCGTTCGGTGCGCCGGGAGGGGGATCGGCTGCTGCTGGAATTCGAGCTGGTGGATCATGAAATCACCCTCAGGATCGGGGTCACCGAAGACTACTTCAGCTTTTCCGTGGAGAAGATCGAGTCGGCCAAAAAGCCGGGTTTTCGCCAGAAACGGCCGACTCCGCTCGACGAGGTGTGCCTGCTCCAGCTCCCGGTTCGGGACCGCAAGCATTTCGGGGAGTGGCTGAACGTCCAGTGGGACGACTCGGTGGCGGTCTGCCTGCTGGGAACCGATCCCCACCCGCGCATCGACGGACTGGAACGGGACGGATACCACCTGATGCGTCGGCGGCGCAGGGAGTACCCCTACTCCTACTACTGGGTCAGCGACGTCACACCCGACAATATCGATCTGCACCTGGAATACGCCAGGCGAGGCGGATTCCGGACCTTCATGATCTACTACACCGCCTTCGCCCCGAACCCGGGCCACTATCGCTTTCGCAAGGACCGCTACCCGGGAGGCATTCGCGACTTGCAGCGGATCGTCCGCAAGATCGAGGATGCCGGCCTGATTCCGGGACTCCATCACCACTACAACAAGGCCATCGGGCAGGACCCCTATATCACGCCCCGGCCAGACCCCCGCCTCAACCTGAAGCGCACCTTTACCCTGGCCGGCGCCCTGGATGCCTCGCAGACCGCAATCGAGGTCGAGGAAAACCCCGAAGGCTGCGACCTGGATTCGGCGGTCAAGGTGCTGAAACTGGAAGAGGAACTGGTGGAGTATGGCTCCTTCACCACCCAGCGCCCTTTCCGCTTTATGGGATGCCGCAGGGGAGCGCTGGGAACCCGGGCCCGGCGACACCGGCAGGGACGCAAGTTCGGCCTGCTGGGAGAGGTCGCCGGCGTGGTCGGCGTCTACGACCAGAAGACCGGCATCCAGGAGGAGGTCGCCCAACGCCTGGGGAAGCTCTACGGCCGGGCCGGCTTCCGGTTCGCCTACTTCGACGGCGCCGAGGACGTCCCTCCGCCCTACTGGTTCAACGTCTCCCGCGCTCAATGGCTCACCTGGAGGCAGATGAAGCCCGGACCGCTGTTCGCGGAAGGGGCCTGCAAGTCTCACTTCAGTTGGCACATCCTCACCCGGGGCAACGCCTTCGACATCTTCCGCCCGGAGGTCATGAAGGATGCCACCCGGGCCCATCCCTGCGAGGAGGCGCCCCGCATCGCCAAGGACTTTACCGGCCTCAACTACGGGTGGATCGATTACTGGGAACCCTCGGCGGAGACCATGGGGACCCAACCGGACATGCTGGAATTCGTCACCAGCCGGGCCGCCGCCTGGGACTGCCCCATTTCCTTCCGTGGGCGGCTGGAGCTGTTTTCAAGACACCCCAGGACGCCGGACAATCTCGAAGTCCTGCGACGGTGGGAGGAGGTGAGGGTGAACCGCTGGCTGACGCCGGCACACCGGGAGGCTCTCAAGAATCTCGACCAGGAGCACACCCTGCTGCTGACGGCATCCGGAGAATTCGAGCTGGCGCCCTGCCGTCAGATCGAGCGAGCCGGCGGCGACCGGCTGCGCGCCTTCTACTTCGAGCACCAGGGAGCTTCCTGGGTCGTCTACTGGCACACGGCGGGCAGCGGCCGGGTGGAACTGGAACTGCCGGGGGATGGCTTGCGATTATGGCGGGACCCGGGGAAGGGCCCGGTGGCGTTTCGGTCCACGGGAGGCCGAGTGGTCCTTCCGGCGGAAGGAAGGCGCTACCTGGAGTGCCCCGGCCTCTCCAGGGAAGAGATCGTACGCGCTTTTCGGGAAGCCGGACTTACTTGAAACACCGCTGTTTCGCCCTGTATCAGCCGCGCCGTCGCACGGTCCGGAGCCGAGCCTTGCCCCCACCGCATCAGTCTTCGCTTGGCTGGCTGAGGCCGCATCTAGGAGGCACGGCGTCGCCCCCCACCGCATCAGCCTTCGCCATTCGGCTCGGCTTCTGCGACTCCCCCTCAAGGGGGGAGTGATAGAGTTCTACTGGTAGCCTTGTGCTGGCCTC
>JAPVWS010000187.1 GCA_027493295.1 Candidatus Versatilivorator vitaminiformans
TTCACGCCCAAGGCCAAGTCCTGCATCTTCATGTTCATGCAGGGAGCTCCCAGCCAGATGGACACCTTCGATCCCAAGCCCAAGCTGAACGAGCTCCACGGGAAACCCATCCTCCGCAAGTATGGGAGCCTGGAAAAGCGGATGTACGTGGGCAGCCCCTTCACCTTCAAACGGCACGGGCAATCGGGCGTGGAGATGTCCGACATGTTCACCGAGCTGGGGACTTGCGCCGACGACATTGCGGTGGTGCGGGCCATGCACACCAGCTCCGAAGCCCATACCACGGCCACCTTTTTCATGAACACGGGCGTCACCATTCCGGGCAGCCCCTCGGTGGGCGCCTGGACCATCTTCGGCCTGGGGACCGAGAATCAGAACCTGCCGGCCTTCGTGGTTCTGCCCGACACCCGGACCCGGATCTTCGGCGGTCCCATCAACTGGGCCAACGGCTACCTGCCGGCGGCCACCCAGGGAACGCTGCTCAACTCGGAAGGGGACCCCATTGTCGACCTGAGCCCTCCGGCGGGCGTCACCACCCGGCGCCAGGAAAAGAACCTGGAGCTGCTGAACCAGCTCAATTCTCCCTACCTGGACGTCCATCCCAGGAACCCCAATCTGCTGGCTCGCATGAGGAACTACGAGCTGGCCTTCCGCATGCAGGCAGCGGTTCCCGAGAGCCTGGACCTGAACAGCGAGCCCCGGAAGATTCGGGAGATGTATGGCCTCGACAACAAGATCACCGAGCCCATGGCGCGCAAGTGCCTGATGGCCCGGCGCCTGGTGGAGCGCGGCGTGCGCTTCGTGCAGATCTACTGCGGCGGTTGGGATTCTCACGAAAACATCGCGGGAGAGCACAAGAAGCGAGGGATGGAGACCGACAGGCCCATCGCCGCCCTGCTCAAGGACCTCAAGCAGCGGGGACTGTTCGACCAGACCCTGGTGGTTTGGGGAGGTGAATTCGGAAGGACCGCCGACAACACCATGGACTTCTTCCGAACCGGCCCCGGCCGCGACCACAACAAGAACGCCATGGTGATGTGGCTGGCCGGAGCCGGCATCAAGGGAGGGACGGTAGTGGGTGAAACCGACGAACTGGGGATCAAGTGCGTCGAGGACGTCTACCACACCCACGACCTGCACGCCACCATGCTGGGGCTGATGGGACTGGACGACATGCGCCTGACCTACTACCACTCCGGCAGATTCAAGCGCCTCACCGACCTGGGCGGCAAGCAGATCAAGGAGATCCTGGCTTAAGCCGCTCCAACCGCAAGTTCGTATCAGTACAAGGGCCAGTCACGTTATCGACTGGCCTTTTTCTTTGTTCGATCCCCACTCCACCCGGAAGCGGCAGGCCCGGACGTGGGTGATGCCGTCCAGGGTGGCGTAGTAGGTCATCAGCAGGCTGCCGTCGCCCAAGAGCACCAGGTCGGGCGTGCCGAAGGTGAAGCGGTCCAGGGCTTCCCAAATTCCTCCCGCATCCGCGGCAGCATCCTTCGCCGGGACCACCGGTTCCCCCACCATGCGGTTTGCAACAGGATCCCACATCTGAATCGGTCCCAACCCGGCCCAGTTCTCTCCGCAGTCCCGCGACCCCCATAGCCGGATACCCTCCGGCGGCAGACGGTAGTTGGTGGCCGCCACCACCGAGCCGTCGGGAAACACCACCGGCGCCGTCACCTGGCCCACGAATCCGATGTTCTGGGGCGCCGTCCAGGTCTGTCCTCCGTCCGAGGACCAGGAGCGGCGGACTTCAATGGTCTCCTCGGTGTCCTCGCGGAAGGTCCAGATCAGCGCCAGGATCCGTCCGTCGGGCAGGAGGTCGTAACGGGCGTCGCAGAGATTCAGCTCTCCCGAGTGGTCCGCCGCCACGGTGGCAGGCGGATCGAAGGTCTCTCCATGGTCCCGCGAGAAAATCATGGCCGACCCGTTGGGCCCGGTGGGAGCCAGCTTGTACTCCAGGGGGATGCAGATCTTGCCATCGGCCAGCGGGAAGGGCCGCGAGGTGACTCCCGCGGTGGGCAGGGTCGGATGGGGGACCGGCCGGGGTTCCGACCAGCTCTGCCCGCCGTCGGCGCTACGCGTCACCAGGAGCGGATGCGGCAACGCTCTTCCCTCCTGGCTGAACATGTAGACCCCCGGCTTCAATCCCTCGATGGCGCCGAAGATCACCATCAAGTGCCCGTCAGCGGTCTCACACAGGCCGGGGGAGACCAAGGTGGTGGGAGGGGTGCGCTTGAGACCGTCAAACACCACCCGCGGAGCCGACCAGGTCTCGCCCAGATCCTCGGAGGTCTGCATCAGCAACAGGCTGTCGACGCTGTGCTTGCTCGATCCCTGCCGGTAGACGCAACAGAGGGCCCCGTCCTTGAGGCGGATGGAGAGCGGATAGGCGCAGGCGCTGCCGCTGTCACCCGCGGCCAGGTTTGCGGAAACCGCCCGATCGGAAAGAATGTTGACCTTCATGGATTGAACCTCCGGTTCACAGTGTTTCAGGCGGATGTCAGGCCGCCGTCCGGCCTCACCTTCATGTAGTGCCCGCGAATGCGAGTCGGCGTGCGGTAGGCCTCATGGAAGACCACCAGCACCCGCCCGTCCTTCATCTCGGTCATCCCCATCATCCCCGAACAAAGGGAGATGCGGGTTTCCCGAGACCAGTTCAGGCCCTCGTCCACGCTGGTCTTCATGAAGATGCCGGAGCCCCGGCTGCCCATGATCAACACCCCCGTGCTGTGACGCAGCAATTGGGGGCACTCGCCGGTGCAGTCGGAGGGCACCTGCCTGGACCAGGTGAGGCCCTTGTCCCTGGAGCGGCTCATCCACATGAAGGGAGACCGCAGGGTGCGGGCGAAGGCCACGATGCTGCCGTCGCCGCATTCCACTCCCATGCACTCGTTGCTGTCGAAGTTCTCGGGGTCGAGGTAGTAGGGGCCCGTCCAGGTCCTGCCGTCGTCGGTGGAGCGAATGGCCAGCGAGCGGTCTCGCCGCTCGGCGTTCGACTCCACGCTTCCACCCGCCACCGTTTGCACGTGGTAGTAGAACTGAAGCAGGGTGCCGTCCGAGTATCGAGTCACAGGCGAATAGGGACCGATCTTCCCTTCCCTGGCCGCGGCCTGCAGCAGTTTCCCACTGACTTCCAAGGGCCGGGCCGGAGTCCAGGTTCGGCCCCCGTCCTCCGAATGGGCCACCTTGGGGCCGGCAACCCCGGAGTTCCACTCGTAGGTGTAGAGGCAGGAGAGGCGGCCGTCCTTGTGTCCGAAGAAAAAGCCCGGCCTGCCTCCGTCGGACAACTTGCTGACCAAGACCGGCTCCCCCCAGTTCCTGCCCTCGTCCCGAGACCGGACCAACAGAAAGTCGTTAAAGTCGTGCGGGGCCCCGTTGACACTCATCCACACCAGCAGGTCGCCTTCGGCCGTCCGGCAGACTCCGGGATAGGTCTGGTTGTCGCCATAGACCTTGCCCGGGTCCGGATAGGGATGAAAGTAGCGGGGATGCTCCTCGCCGGACCTACTCCAGGGGGTGTCCAGGCGGCCCCTCCTTCCCCGCAGGGACAACCGTCGCATTTTGACCGGACCCCGGGCCATCACTCCCGCCCGACCGGTCTGGTAGGTGCCGTCCCGGACATCCAGCACCGATTCCCCGTCCACGAAGATCTGAATCCGATCCCCCACGGCCTGGACACGGGCCTTCATCCAGCCGGG
>JAPVWS010000188.1 GCA_027493295.1 Candidatus Versatilivorator vitaminiformans
GCCATGGAGTACAGGATCGACAACCCTTGCGACCGGATCGCACCGGTCCTGGGTCCTCAGCATGACGTTACCGAGCACATCTGGGCCTTGCCACATCGAGAAGTGGCTACGGCGATCCGAAAGGTGCAGGCATCGACGGCCTTGCCGGCCGCGAAGCTGGCCTTCGAGTTTCTGGTGTTGACGGCAGCCAGGTGGAGTGAGGTGCGTTGGGCCGAGTGGGAGGAGATCGATCGGGACGCTGGTGTATGGACCGTCCCGGCCAGGCGGATGAAGGCCAACCGGAAGCACCGGGTGCCGCTTTGCGGCCGAGCCCTGGAGATTCTCGAGGAGGCGCATGCCCTGGGCGAGGGCGCCGGTCCTCTGGTGTTCACCCGTGGGCAAGGGAAGCCGCTCAATGACAAGGAGCTGCGCTGGCTGGTCCGCGAGCAGGGGATTGCAGCGGTGCCGCACGGGTTCCGCTCCAGCTTCAGGAACTGGGCGGCCGAGGAGACCGATCACCCGCGGGAGGTGATCGAGGCGGCCCTGGCGCATGTGGTCCGCAACCGGGTGGAGGCCGCCTATGCCCGCTCCGACCTGTTCGAGCGCCGGCGTATCCTGATGGGCGACTGGGCGCGTTACTTGGCCCATGGAATCGGTTGCCCGCACCAAGTCCAGCAGAACGACCTTGCCCGGGGCAGGCCAAGTTGAGCAGGACAACCCGGGTCCGGGTCTTCAGCATTTCCGCCTTCCCGACAGGGATCACTGTGGTGAGAGCGACCTCCCCGCAAGGGGGGCAAAGGGCCGCCACTTTGGCCGCCATCCTTGCCCTCCGCCGTGGCGCACCAGCGCCGAAAAGGGTGGGGGCGCTCTCACCACCAGCACCCCTCTCGTGCGGCGCGCCGTTGCGCCGGGCGGGAGGGGGACCTGCGAGCCGCCGCCTCGCTTGGCCTTATCGCAGTCGACGCGGAGAATCCGTGTTATCCCGCGTCCAATAGGGTGTTCGCGGAATGTCTCTCACCACAACGGCGAGGACTCCGTCCTCTGAGAGAGAGGCGTTGTGCGTAGCGGGATCGCCGCCATATTAGACCGCCACCCCCCGTCGGAAGGGTGGCGGTCCATCTGACGGCACCGGCGTGACCTCCAGAGACGGAAATCGTTGATCATTCCACGGCCATTGGGTGGGCCTGTTTCTTGCCCCGATTCATCCCCGCGCCGGCGGGGAACGGGACCGTGACCAGAATTCCCGAATGGCTGAGGACGGACCAGCTTCCCGAGGCGGAATTTGCGGTTGGTCATGATTCCCACCAGACACCCCTATACGCCCTGCTCAAGAGTTCACATATACACGCTATTTCGAAAGGGGGGTGGTCCAACACGGAAGAACCTCGGTCGATCCGAATCGGAAGCTCCGGTGCCGGCCGTTCCCGTGGTGGATTCTTTTGAGTGCCTATTCCCGAGCGGGTATATAGGCGCCGTCGCTGGTCCTCTCACCCGGTGACCCGCCGTCATTGACCACCCCGTATGCGAGGAAGGGATTGGCACCCGAGACCTTGCGGATCTCAACGTAGCCCTGGGTGGTTCCAGGAGCGTGCGCCCGCAGGATGTCGTTGATCTGGCGAAAACCCTTGGCCGGGACCATGACATTGGCCTCGTCCTCCATCGTGACCGTCTTGACCAGCGTGGCCGTCTCCCCGTCGTAGATGTCGATTGCGAAGACGGCCCCGATCACCACCCCGCTGAGGTCTCCCGCGACCGCCTGGACCTGCAGGGGCGCCACCAGGTTGGTGGGCACATCCAGTTGGTAGGTTTGCCGCGCAGATGCGAGCGCATTGGGAATGATCAACTGCTGACCCGGCAGCATCGGCAAGGGACCGAAGCCGGCCGTGTTGTTTTCCGCCTCGATTCTTTCGTGGGTGGCGCTGAACATCAGAACCTTCGGCTCGGCCGAGAAGTTGGTCAGCGTCAGTTCGGTGGTGAACTGGTTGATCTCCACCAAGGCCGGCAGAGTCAGCCCCATGGCTCCCTCCAGCGAGCCGGCGCTGACCGGAAAGACAAAGGAGCCGTCCGAGTTGGCGTTGTCGTTGATGACCCCGTAGGCATAGAACGGCGCCGTTCCCTCCACCCGCTCCACCTTCACGTAGCCGCCCCCAAAGGTTGGCCCAATGTGACCGCTCTTGCCGGCCGTCCGCAGCACGGCGTTGAACTGGTGGAACTCGCCCGGTCCCAGCGTCATGTCATTCAGCATTTCGCCAATGGGATCGGCCGGATCGCCGGAATACACCGTGGTCCTCAGGGTGATCGAGCCCTCCGACCCCATGTTCTGGACGGCCACGTTGGAGCGGTCCCCCGGGTGTTCGCGCAGGCCGCACAGGTAGACCACTTCGTCACCGAATCCCTCGCTTTCCGGAACTCCCGGGTAGGCCAGTCCGGCGCGCCCTTCGGGGACGGCCGTGGGGGTGGTGGTGCGGACCACCACGCTTGTATCGGAAGAACCCGACACGTCCACCCTCAGGGTCCCGATCCGCTTGCCGGTTTCGGGAATGGGGACCTCCAGCCCCCTGAGATACTCGATGGCGTTGGTCTCGATCTTCTGCTGGTGGGGGCCCAGCATGTCGGTGGCGGTGCCGCTCCCGCCTCCCTGATGGGCCGTGTAGGTATAGTTGAGCATCGCCGCCTCGGAATTCCGATTGGTCAGAGTCAGCTCCGAGGTGAAGTGGGAGGCGTACTTCCCGGCCGCGCTCAGCACCACCGGCACGAAGATCGGTCCCGTGGGGCGGATATAGATGCCGGAGCCGATGACGGCCTTCTGCGGCGAGTTGGGCACCGAAAAGCTCACCGCGTAACCGAGCTTCGGGGAACCGGTGTCCTCGTCTCCTTCGATAGTGGGGTCGTCGTAGTAGTACTGCACAAACTTCCGACCCTCGCGCCGCGCACCTTCGATCAGCTCCTCGGCGAACCTCACTCCGTTGATGTCGGTCCTCGTCAAGTCCGTGGGCCTGCCTTCGCGAAACGGCTCGGTTGCGTGAAACAGGATGATGCCCCCGCCACTCACGACCCACAGGTAGATGGATCCCGACTTCCAGTCTCCTCCTTCCACCCGGAAGGCGTTCCTGATCCCGATAAGGCCGCGGTAGCCTTCGGACAGGACGCCTTGGCGGTACACGATGGCTGCTTCCTCGACGAAGGAGATGAGTGTCTCGCGGTCCACGACCTGCGATGCGGTGACGGCCGGCTTGGGCAGATCCGCGATCAGGACTGGAACATGGGAGACGTCCTGCGAGTAGCCACCGACCAGCACGAATTCTCTTCCGGTGATCCCGGAGGTGTATGTGACAGCGTATGCCGTCTTCGGCTCCCCGTC
>JAPVWS010000189.1 GCA_027493295.1 Candidatus Versatilivorator vitaminiformans
GGCCATCTATCCTGAAGACCTGGAAGCCTGGGAAAAGAAGGCTGGAGTCCGGGTGGGCTCGGGAGATGCCCTGCTGCTTCGGACCGGCCGTTGGGCCAGGCGGCGCGCCGAGGGGGGGTGGGACATCATGCAGAATTCGGCCGGTCTGCACGCGTCCTGCCTGCCCTGGCTGAAAGAGCGCGACGTGGCCATCGTGGGCAGCGATCTGGCTACCGACGTCATGCCCTCTCAAGTGAAGGATTCCTTCCTGCCGGTTCACATGGTCCTGATCGTGGGGATGGGAACACCTATCCTGGACGTCTTGGACCTGGAAGCCGTGGGCGAGGCGGCCCAGGCCAGGAAACGGTGGGAGTTCCTCATGACCGTGGCCCCGCTGCCGGTTCCCGGGGCCACCGGCTCCCCTCTGAATCCCATTGCGACGTTCTAATCCTGAGAATACCGGAGCTTCGTCGTGAAGGCCATGGTTCTGGAGACTCCGGGGAGGCCCCTGGTCGAACGGGACCTGCCCAAGCCCAGGATCGGCCCGGGCCAGGTGCTCCTGCGGGTCATTGCCTGCGCGGTCTGCCGCACCGATCTCCACATCCTGGACGGCGAGCTGCCGGAGGCCAGGCTACCGCTGGTTCCCGGACACCAGATCGTGGGAACGGTGGAAGGCCGCGGTCCAGGGGTCAGCCGTCTGAGACCGGGAGACCGGGTGGGGGTTCCCTGGTTGGGCTGGACCTGCAACCGATGCGGCTACTGCCGGTCCTCGAGAGAGAACCTGTGCGATCGGGCCCGGTTCACGGGGTATCATCGGGACGGAGGCTATGCCGAATACGCGGCGGCTGACGAGCGCTACTGTTTTCCCATTCCCCCCAACTATTCCGATGTTCAGGCAGCCCCGCTCTTGTGCGCGGGCCTGATCGGCTTCCGATCTCTGAGGATGACGGGCGAGGCCCGGCGGGTCGGTTTCTACGGCTTCGGGTCTTCGGCGCACCTGCTGGTTCAGGCGGCTCTCCACCAAGGCCGGCAGGTCTATGCCTTCACACGGGCCGGAGACAGGGCGGGCCAAGAGTTTGCTCTCCGCTCCGGGGCGGTATGGTCGGGTGAATCAGGGCAGGAGCCGCCGGTGACTCTGGATGCCGCCATTATCTTCGCCCCTGTCGGCGAGCTGGTTCCAGCCGCCCTGAAGGCGGTGGCCAAGGGCGGCTCGGTGATCTGCGCCGGAATCCACATGAGCGATATTCCAGCCTTTCCCTACTCGATACTTTGGGGAGAGCGCGTGGTGCGCTCGGTCGCCAATCTCACCCGGGCCGATGGAGAGGAGTTTCTGCAGCTGGCGAGCCGGGTCACCATTGGAACTCACGTCAATCCCTTTGCGCTGAGCGACGCCAACCAAGCCCTGTCGGCGCTGCGGTCGGGAACGATTCAGGGCACGGCCGTTCTGGTGGTCGATTGACCTGAAGCACCGCCGTTTCGCCCTGTATCAGCCGCGCCGTCGCACGGTCCGGAGCCGAGACTTGCCCCCCACCGCATCAGCCTTCGCCATTCGGCTCGGCTTCTGCGACTCCCCCTCAAGGGGGGAGTGATTGAGGCCAGCACAAGGCTTCCAGTAGAACTCTATCACTCCCCCCTGGAGGGGGAGTCGGTGAGACAAGGGCTCCGCCCGCGGTCGAACCGGTGGGGGGGACGGAATCGGCGAGATCGCCGCACAGGAGATCCAGCCCGCGGTCGAACCGGTGGGGGACCCCAGTCTCCCAGGTTCGTAACAGGCCCTTGTTTTACTCTCGGATGATCTGCCCGGCAGGCCAGGGGCGGCACTTTTCTGAAGCATCCCTGTTCCAGCCTGTATGGTCCGCACGGCAGGGCGATGTCGGGGCCAATCACCTGCTGGGCGCAGGCCATTGGAAGCGGTAAATATGTGTTATGATGGAGCTAATCGAGTTCGATGGTGTTAGGCTGGAGTGGATGGAAGATGCAGGGTTTGAAGCCATGAGCGTGGAGCTGACCCTACGCGAGACCAAAATTCGACACCTGCAGCTGAAGGAGATGGTTTGTGTGGCCCCGGAAACAAGTCTGGGGGACACGATCTCAACCATGCAGCGACGGCGCAACGGTTGCGCCTTGGTGGCGGTGGACTCCAATCTCCTGGGAATATTTACCGAAAGAGACCTGATTCGCAAGGTGGTCGGACGCAGCCAGCCAGGTCTGGAACGGCCGATTCGTGACCTCATGACGCCGGAGCCGGCGGTCCTGAGTCCTGACGATTCTCTTCTGGATGCGGTTCGTTTAATGAACGAGGGCGGTTACCGCCATATTCCGCTGGTCGATTCGGCCAATCGCGTCTGTGATTGTCTGTCCGTGATCAATATCGTCGACTATCTTTTGGAGTGCTATCCCCAGGAGGTACTGGCCCTTCCTCCCAGGCCCGATCAGAATTTCAGCGAGCCGGACGGAGCCTGAAGAAGGAATCCGCCAGTATCGGGGTCCTATTGGGAAGTTGAGCTTCAAGGAGCGAAAATCTCAGCCACCGTGCCTGCCACAACCACCGAAAAAGACCACAAGCCGGACCGCGCCATCGTCGAGATCGAGAACGCAACCATCCGGTTTGCCGGAGACTCGGGCGACGGCATGCAGTTGACCGGAACCCAGTTCACCAACACCTCGGCGATCTTCGGGAACGACATCAGCACCCTCCCCGATTTTCCGGCCGAGATTCGCGCGCCCGCCGGGTCCCTGCCGGGCGTGAGCGGTTTTCAGATCAACTTCAGCAGTCGAGACATTCGGACTCCCGGCGATCAGCCCAACGTTCTGGTGGCCATGAACCCGGCGGCTCTCAGGGTGCACTTGTCGGATCTTGAGCCGGGGGGCATTGTCATTGCCAATTCCAATTCCTTTTTGCCCTTGAATCTGAAGAAGGCGGGCTATGGGTCCAACCCCCTGGAGGACGGGAGCCTGTCGGGTTATCGCCTGATTGCGGTTCCTTTGAACGAGTTGAACGGCAAGGCGCTCCAGGAGTTGAATCTTCCCAGGAGGGATGCGGACCGGTGCAAGAACTTCTTTGCGCTCGGAATTACCTACTGGCTGTACGATCGTCCCCTGGAGCCGACGCTTTCCTGGATCGAAGCCAAATTCAAGATGAGGCCCGAGATCCTGGCCGCAAACAGCCTGGCCTTGCGAAGCGGCTACAACTACGCCGACACCACCGAGCTCTTCACCACCCACTACCGCGTTCGCACCGCCAAGCTGGCTCCGGGCAAGTACCGCAACATTACCGGCAACGAGGCCACGGCTTTCGGCTTCATCGCGGCTTCTCAGAAGCTGGCACGCCCCCTCTTCTATGCCAGCTATCCCATCACCCCGGCCAGCGATATTCTGCACGAGCTGGCCCGCCACAAGAATTTCGGAATCAAGACTTTTCAGGCAGAAGACGAGATTGCGGCCGTGGGCGCTGCCATTGGTTCTTCCTTTGCGGGGCACTTGGGACTGACCGGAACCAGTGGGCCGGGAGTCGCCCTGAAATCGGAGGCGATCGGGCTGGCCGTCATGACGGAACTGCCGCTGGTGATCGCCAATATTCAACGCGGCGGTCCCAGTACGGGTCTGCCCACCAAGACCGAACAGGCCGATCTGCTGCAGGCCCTGTTCGGGCGGAACGGGGAGTGTCCCGTGGCTGTAGTCGCGCCAAGCACGCCGTCCGGCTGCTTCCGCATGGCTTTCGAGGCTTTTCGCCTGGCCACCCAATTCATGACCCCGGTCTTTTTCCTCTCCGACGGCTACCTGGCTAACGGCTCGGAGCCGTGGAAGATTCCTTCGGTGGAGGACCTTCCCGACATTGAAGTCCATTTCCGGACCGACGCCGAGGGGTTTGAACCCTATCTGCGGGATGAGGAGACACTCTCCAGGCCCTGGGCCATCCCGGGCACTCCGGGGCTGGAGCACCGCATCGGAGGGTTGGAAAAGCAGAACATCACCGGGAACGTCAGTTACAACCCCGAAAACCACGACCGCATGGTGCGTCTGCGGGCGGAGAAAATTGCCCGGATAGCCGACTTCATCCCTCCGGTGGAGGTGTTCGGGAGTCCGGAAGGAAGGGTTCTGGTGGTTGGCTGGGGTTCGACCTACGGGGCAATCACCTCGGCCGTGGAAGGCATGCAGGAGCAGGGCCACTCGGTTTCCAGCCTTCATTTGCAGTACCTGAATCCTCTCCCCGGGAACCTGGGAGAGGTTCTCTCTCGATTTGACAAGGTCCTGGTGCCCGAGCTCAATCTGGGTCAGTTGCTGATGATCTTGCGGTCTCGCTTCCTGGTGGATGCCGTCGGTTTCAACAGGGTGCGAGGCCTGCCTTTTAAGATTTCCGAACTGCGGGAAGCTATTGGAGAAACGCTCTGATCCCAGAGGGTTGACAGTGGGCAAAATCCTCTGGAGAAACCAGTCAGGAGCAGTCAGCCATGAGCCATGACGGCGACAGAGGACGAAAGGGGTCGGCAGTGCTCCCGTTGAGACGCCGGGATTTTGTGAGCGACCAGGAGGTGAGATGGTGTCCGGGATGCGGGGACTACTCCATTCTGGCCCAAACTCAGAAGATGCTGCCCGATCTGAATATTCCCAGGGAGAACTTTGTCTTTGTTTCCGGCATCGGTTGCTCCAGCCGCTTCCCCTACTATGTGAACACCTATGGTTTTCATGGAATTCACGGCAGGGCTCCGACTCTGGCTACCGGCATCAAGGCCTCCCGCCCTGAGCTGTCGGTCTGGGTGATTACCGGAGATGGTGATGCCTTGAGCATCGGGGGCAACCATTTCATGCATGCGGTTCGCAGAAATCTGGACGTGAACATCATTCTCTTCAATAACAGGATTTACGGATTGACCAAGGGCCAGTATTCCCCGACGTCCGAGTTCGGCAAGAAGACCAAGTCCACTCCGCTCGGGTCCATCGACTATCCGATCAACCCCTTGTGCATTGCGATTTCCAACGAGGCCACCTTCGTGGCTCGCTCCATCGACGTGGATGTGAAACACCTCTCCTCGGTTCTTACCCAGGCCGCCCATCACAAGGGAGTTTCCTTCGTGGAAGTGTTTCAGAATTGCAACATCTTCAACGACGGAGCCTTCAAGCACTTCTCGGAAAGGGGGTTTCGAGACGATCGCACCATCCGGCTGGAGCACGGCAAGCCGCTGGTATTCGGCAGGGACCGGGACAAGGGAATTCGGCTGAACGGCCTCAGACTGGAAGTGGTGGATCTTCGCCAGGGGAATACGGAAAAGGATCTGCTGATCCACGATATTCACGCTCCGGAGCCCAATCTGGCAAACCTGCTGGCCCGCATGGACTATCCTGATTTTCCTGTGCCTCTGGGAGTTTTCCGCTCCGTGGCCAAACCGACCTACGACGAGCTGATGGAAGCCCAGGTGCAGGACGCAATCAGCCGTTCCGGAGACGGAGACCTGGAACGACTGCTCAACAGCGGGGATGTCTGGGTGGTGAACTGAATTCCCTATTCCGATGGAACCGCCGATCCGGCTTTGCCGGACTTCGGCGAAAGTGTCGGCGGGGGAAAGCCACGAACCTGCCTTCTTGCGAGGAATCTCATGATCTGTCCTGCTTGCGGCTCGGTCAATCTTCCCGGGGCGGACCGATGCGAAGACTGTCTGTTGCCTTTCACCAAGCTGGACATCCCCTTGCCGATCGAGGGGCTGCAGAAGCGGCTCATGGAGGATACGATTGCCGACCTGAAGCCCCAACCCGCGGTCACCATTTCGCCTGAGGCTCCGGTCGAGGAGGCGGTCCAACTCCTGAAGGGCAAGAGCGTGGGGTGCGTCCTGGTCATGGATGAGGAAATCGTGGTCGGTATATTGTCGGAACGAGACGTGCTCTACAAGCTCGGGGGAATGGAAGGCTCCGTCAGCTCGGTCAAAGTCTCCGAGATCATGACCCCCAATCCGGTGACCATGGAGGCAGAGGAATCCATTCGCTTTGTCCTCCACCAGATGTCGGTAGAAGGGTTTCGCCACATCCCCATTGTCAGCCTCGACCAGCCCCCCAGGATCGTCTCCGTGCGGGCCGTGCTTGACTATCTCCACCAGTCCGCGGAAGACGCCTTTCCGGACCCGGCGTCCCGGTAGAACCACCCGCATTTCTCATCGCTTGGTTACTCTAGGTCTCAGCCGGCGCTTCGCGGTACTCGGTGGGGGCACGGCAGCACATGCAAGGTCCTGGCGTGTAGGTGGTGATGTTGCAGATCTCGCAGAAGTAGTGAAAATCGTAGACTTTGCCGGCCCGGATCAATTGGGTCTTGACGATTTGAAAGGTCTTGCCGCCATCCAGGCTTCTCAAGGTCAGCCGGAATCGTCTTGTCTGCAGTCGTTTTTCCTGGAGGAGGGTGTTGGCGGCGTCGCCCGCGGCCAGAGTATAGAGCTGTCCGGCATCCGCTTTGAGGGCTAACCGGGCGGGGGCGTCTTGGCAGGAGGTTTCCTTCAGGTCCGACCCCAGGCACGCCAAGCGCCCGCTGACCACGAGATTCTTGTCTCCCGAAGTTGCTGCCCCGGAATGAGCCAGCAGCGCCAAGGCCACAAGGGCCGCCCGGCTTGCCGCTGCCCCTCGACGCTTGCCGACCGCTTCGCTCATGGCGCCGGATTATACCACTGCGGAGGACGGGGCTGGGGGCAGACGCGGCGGAGGGTACCTTGTTGGCTGGAGACAAATCGATCCCCTCTTCAATTGTGAATTTTCGATTCTAGATTTTGGATTTGAGGTGGAATCAGCCGGAGAAAACCAATAAATAATCGAGCTCTTTGCAAAATTGGTAGCGGGGCAGGTCAACTTGCCGGCAAACCTGAGGTTCTGCCATTTTGGATATCGGGTGCGACCTGCTGCAAGTTGCTGTCTAACCACAATAAGCACAAAAGTCACAAGTTGTGTTTTTGTGCCTTTTGTGGCCATTTCCTGTATTCGTCCCGCTGCGAATTTTGCAAACGACTCAGTCAATAACCAGCACCAGACAAATCATTAATTTGCGGCAAATCCACAATCGAAAATCTGCAATCTGCATTTATCCAATCCGTTGAGGTGAAACGTGTCCGATCGGCAGGAGAATAACGAGCTTCCGCCCCATTCAAGGACCCTGGCGGTTGAGGTGGAAGACTTCTCCTATCAGACCGTACAGCAGCAGAATGGGCGGGCCTCGGTAATCCGGTTCGAGCTCAGGAACCCTGAGGTCAAGCCGGGAGACGTGCTGGTGGTGCTTTCCGGAAGCGACATCCTCTTCCATGGACTCATTATGAGAGTCGATCAGGGCTGGGCCACCTGCGGCGACCGCAACAGCCTGCTGCTGCCGGGCACGGTCCATTAAATCCATTGGCCCACCGCCGGAAACTGAATATTTCGTTTGTAGCCCGGATTTTCAGGGGAGTCGGATCTCTGCTGTAGAGAGAGTCTTCCCTCCGGTTGCCCCTCTTTACAGGCGAAGCGTTTTCCTTATAATTATCTGTTCGAGCGCCCCTCGGGCTCACGCCAATGCCGGTTTCGGCGGCGGTTGCGCGGGGCTCGCTCAGGATTGCGTCTTTGAACTCGGAAAGGGAGAGCTCTTGTGATTGAAGTCGATCGACTGACCAAGAGATACGGGAACCTGAAGGCTGTCGATGACGTGTCCTTTCAGGTGGAAAAGGGAGAAATTCTGGGGTTTCTGGGTCCGAACGGAGCCGGCAAGACCACGACCATGCGCATTCTGACCTGTTTCCTGCCCGCCACTGAAGGCACGGCTCGGGTAGCCGGGTTTGATGTTTTCGAAAACGCCATGGAAGTGAAACGTCGCATCGGCTACCTTCCCGAACACCCTCCCCTCTATGACGAGATGACGGTGGATGGCTACCTTAAATTCGTAGCCAGGATTAAGAGCGTAGCTCCTGAAGACCTCAAGAGGCGCCTTCAGGAGGTCAAGGAGACCGTGCGTATCGAGGGCTACGGGAGCAAGCTGATCAAGCACCTGTCCAAGGGCTTCAAGCAGCGGCTCGGCTTGGCCCAGGCATTGATCCACGACCCGGAGGTGTTGATCCTGGACGAACCCACGGTCGGGTTGGACCCCAATCAGATCAAGGAGGTGCGAGAGCTCATCAAGAGCCTCTCCGGGAACCACACCATTATTCTTTCAACCCATATCCTGCCGGAGGTCAGCATGACCTGCCAGCGCGTGGTCATTATCTCCGACGGGAAGATCGTAGCCGTGGACACCCCCGAGAACCTGACCCGGCAGCAGCAGGGGGCCGCCCACATATACATGGAAGCCAGGGGCTCCGACGTCGAGTTGCAGCGGCGGCTGCACGAGATCGAGGGAGTGCTGAGCGTCGTATCCAAACCGCTGGGGGAAGGGGAGGTGTCCTCCTACCGCATTGAAACGGAGTTGAAGCAGGATGTCAGAGGCCGGATAGCCCAGAGTGTCATTGAGGGAGGCTTTGAGCTACGGGAGTTTCGGTCGCTGCAGTTGAGCCTGGAGGAAGTCTTCACCCAACTCACGACTCAGGAGGAGGTGCGTAGTCAATGAGAAACCTTTTGGCTGTGATTGACAAGGAGATGAAGGTCTATTTCGCCTCCCCGGTCGCTTACGGCGTGTTGACGGTATTCCTCCTGGTGAGCGGCTACTTTTTCTACAATATCCTGTCAGTCTTTATCCAGCGGTCCATGATGATGGCCGTCCAGGCCCAGCAGTTCGGCGGCGGCGCCCCGGCCATGGATGTTCCTGCGCTGGTGGAAAGAAATTTCTTCGGCATCGTCAGCACCATCATCCTGTTCATGGTGCCGATGATCACCATGGCGACATTTGCCGACGAAAGACGCCGTGCCACCATCGAGCTTCTCCTGACCTCTCCCCTGACCCATTTCCAGCTCATCCTGGGAAAGTTTCTGGCAGCCATGGGTTTTTTCGTGGTCATGCTGTTACCGACCCTGGTCTACCACGCCTTCCTCTATCTCTACAGCTCTCCCAAGATGGCTCTGGGTCCGGTCCTCTCCGGGTATCTGGGACTGCTGCTGCTGGGAGCCGCCCTGATTTCCCTGGGCATCTTCATTTCGACCCTTACCGAAAGTCAGATGGTCGCCGCCAGCGTCACCTTTGGCGTCCTCCTGATTCTCTGGGTGATCGACCTCTCGGCCCAGGCTGCCGGCCCCCTGGTGCAGGAGATCCTCGGTTACGTTTCCATTCTCAACCACTTCGACGACTTTTCGAAAGGAGTGGTCGACAGCTCGAGCCTGGTCGTTTACCTGAGCTTCGTCTTTCTCGGACTCTTCCTGACCTATCGATCCATTGAATCCTGGCGGTGGAGGACATAACGGGATGAACATTCTGAAGAACATCGCCTCCTTTGGTCCGGTACTGATCATACTGGCCTATGTCTGGTACTCCATTGAGGGGGTCTGGGACTACCGGGTGCAGATCGCCCTCTACGGAGGCCTGGTTCTTACACTGGCCATGCTTGCCTTGAGCTTCGAGCAACTCAAGGCCGGCTTTCGTCGGCGGTCGGCCCAGTATGGCGCCAACACGGCCTTGATGGTGGTGATGGTGGTTGGCCTCCTGGGGATGATCAACTTTCTGGCCAGGAAATACCAGGAGCGTTGGGACCTCACCAGCAACAAGCTCTACAGCCTGTCCGACCAGACGGAGAAACTTGTCAGCGGGTTGGAAGTGGACGTGGAAGTCATCCACTTCGACAAGGACCCCAATCCAAGTCTGGACGACCTGATGAAGGAATATGTGGCGCTCAACCCCTCGGCCCTCAGCTACCGCAAGGTAGACCCCCAGGCCGAGCCCGGTCTGGCCCGGAAG
>JAPVWS010000019.1 GCA_027493295.1 Candidatus Versatilivorator vitaminiformans
CACGCCGTCTTCAGAATCAAGAAACTTCCCCTGTTCTACAGTCCCTTTCTCAGGGCGCCCACCAGTGAAAGGCAGCGGAAAACGGGCTTTCTCCTGCCCTCCACGGGCAACTCCTCGAGCCGAGGCCGCTCCGTCAGCGGAGCCTTTTTTTTGACCTTGGGCCGCAGCGCCGATCTGTTGACACGCGCGGATTACTATTCCAAGCGCGGGCCCGCCGGCGGATTGGACTTCGAAGCCAGGCCCAACCGGCACAGCTCCATTTCCGCCGTGGGCTACCTTGCCCGAGATCGAAAGGGCTTCGGGGGCCAAAGCGCTCAGGTCAGCGCGGAAACCCGTTGGGACAACGGATTCAGGGCGGTAGCCGACGTGGATGTCGTCAGCTCTCAGGAATTTCGACAGGTGTATGGGCGCACTTTCAACACAATCTCCAGACCCGACGAGGTGTCCTCGGCCTTTCTGACCCGAAACTTTTCCAACGATAGCCTCAACGTCTTCGGGGAACGCCGCTCGACAATTTTTTCCAGGGAAAGAGCGGTTACCAGCCGGACGTTTCCCAGTTTCAATTTGAACGGCCATCGGCGCAGGATAAAGGACTGGCCGATCTACTTTTCCTACGACACCTCCGTGGAAGGCATGGGCCGCACGGACGCCCGGCTATCGACGCCTAGCGTGGTCCAGCGCTTCGATTTCCATCCCAGGCTCTCCATTCCCATCATCCGGTGGAGTGGAATCAGCCTGACTCCCAGCATCGGTTGGCGGGAGACCTTTTATTCCAACCGGTTGGATTCCCAAAGCCCCACCGGAATCGGACCCGGCAATTTGAACCGCTCGGCCTTCGATCTGGAACTGGATTGGAGAGGTCCGGGGTTGCAGAAGATCTTTCAGGTGGGCCGGCATCGCTTGAAGCATCTCGTCGAACCGTCGGTCACCTACCGCTACATCTCCGGGATCGATGAATTCAGGGATACCATTCTCTTTGATGAGAAGGACATCTTCAGCAACTCCAATGAAGTCGAGTATGTCGTCACCAATCGCTTCTTTGCTCGCCGCCCGACCTCTGACCGGGGCTGGACAACCAGTGAGGTTCTGTCCTTGAGTATCGGGCAGAAGGTCTTCTTCGATCCCACCTTTGGCGGCGCCCTCATCCCCGGACGACGAAACGTGCTGTTTCCCGCCAACACGTTGTCGGCTTTCGCGTACCTGGACGGAAACAGAAGGGTGTCTCCCCTAGTCTCCCGCCTGCGCTTTACCCCTGCCGAGCGCTACACGGTTGACTTCAGAACCGACTACGATCCCGAAGTACAACGCCTGAGAGCCAGCAGCGTCGCCGGTAGAGTCAACCTTTCCCGGTACTTCCTTGGCCTGACCTACTACAATACCCGCAACCTGCCCCCCAACCAGTTTCCTTCCAACCAGATCCGCGCCAGGCTGGGCCGATCCTCCCCCCAAGGGATCAGTGTGGCCCTCAGCTTTGTCCACAATTTCACCACCCGGCGCAGACAGTACACGGCAGCACAGCTGGCCTACAATTGGGATTGCTGTGGCGTGGCCGTTCATCTTCGCCATGTCGGTCTCAGGCAGTTCAACCCTCGACTGGACAACGAATCTCAGGTACGGTTCAGCTTTTTTCTCAAGAATATTGGTTCCTTTGGAACTCTGAGAAGAAGAGAGCAGCTTTTCTAAGAACAATCCTCCCAAGATATATTGCTAGATGCGTTATAGACTCTATTTATGAAAACTCAGGGATATATTTGAGATCTGCAAGTAGCATTGTGTTAATTTACTGAAACATTGCGACAATAGTCCGTTCTCCTAGATATAAACCAACACATTGAGCGTTATTCGTTTATGAAATCTTGAAAGCAATGACAATTTTGACTATGATTATGGAGAACATGACAGTCTATACAGGAGAAGATCGCAGAATATGAACCAGGAAACGATCGATGGAGCCCAAGCCTTGGTCAGAGGCCTGGAAAACGAAGGAGTGGAGTACATCTGGGGTTTGTCCGGCGGGGCGGCCATTCCCATTTTCGATGCTCTGGTCACCACCAGAACCAAGATCAAGCTGATTCTGGTCAGACACGAGCAAGGGGCTTCCCACATGGCGGACGGTTACGCTCGAGCCACGGGCAGGCCCGGGGTGGTGCTGGTCACCAGCGGCCCGGGGGCCACCAATACGGTCACCGGCATCATGACTGCCCAGATGGATTCCATTCCCATGGTGGTCCTGACGGGTCAGACCGTGACCCCCATGCTGGGCAAGGATGCTTTCCAGGAAGCCGACGTCTTCGGCTTGACCATGCCGATCGTCAAGCACAGCTACTTGATCAAGAACCCCAACGACATTCCCAGAATCGTGAGGGAGGCTTTCCACATTGCTCGTACCGGACGTCCCGGACCGGTGCTGATCGACGTTCCCAAGGACGTGAGCCAGAACGCCTTTTCGGGAGATCTTCATGCCGAAATGGATTTGCCGGGATATCGGGTGGGAAGCAGTCCCGACCATAGCCAGATCCTGGAGATCGCCGGTGCCCTCAGCCGTGCGCGGAAGCCGGTCTTGCTGGTGGGTCACGGGGCTCTGGTTGCCAATGCCTCCAACGCGGTCAGGAGGCTGGCGGAAAAATTGTGTGCTCCGGTGACCACGACGCTCCTGGGGAAAGGAGCGTTTCCGGAATCGCATCCCCTGTCTCTAGGCATGCTGGGGATGCATGGGACGGCTTACGCCAACAAGGCCATGGTGGAATGCGATCTGGTCATGTCGATCGGTTCCCGCTACGACGACCGCATCGTCGGGCAGCCGCATCGATTCTGCAAGGATGCGGTGCGCATCCACATCGACATCGACGAGGCCGAAATCGGCAAGATGATTCAGTGCCACCACTGGTGCGTTGGAGATGCACGGGAGATCGTCGAGGACCTGGTCCAGCACGTGGCGCCATTGAACACCTCCGATTGGTTGAAACACCTGGAGGGATACAAGAAAAAGTATCCCCTCAAGTACAAGAGGCGCGGCGGCCTGAAAATGCAGCATGTTCTGGACGAGTTGTACAAGCTGACCGGCGGAGAGGCGATCGTCTCCACCGATGTCGGACAGCATCAGATGTGGGCGGCCCAGTTCTACAAGACCGACTACCCGTCGAACTGGCTGAGTTCGGGTGGCGCGGGCACCATGGGGTACGGGTTTCCCGCTGCC
>JAPVWS010000190.1 GCA_027493295.1 Candidatus Versatilivorator vitaminiformans
CTGCATGACCGGTTGGCGCCTGGGTTGGCTGGTGACCCGCCGGGACGCGGCCCGAAAGGCCACCGAACTGAACGAGTTCGTGGTCTCCCATGCTCCGGCGATGGCCCAGAAGGCGGGAGAAGTGGCTCTTCGGGACGGGGAATCGGAGTTGGAGTCGATGCGAGAGCGGTTGCGGGACAACCTGGATTTTTGCCGGCTGGCTCTCGATGCCATGCCGGGCGTAACGCTACCCGAACCGCTGGGAGCCTTTTATCTGTTTCCCCGGATCGAGGGGTTGTCGGACTCTTTCGACTTCTGCCGCAGGTTTCTGCTTGGGAAGCAAGTCGGATTTGCTCCCGGTGTGGCCTTCGGGGCCGGCGGGGAAGGATCGGTACGGCTATGCTACGCGGCCGACCGGGAAATCCTTCGGGAGGCCTTGGTGAGGTTGAGAACCTTTTTGGCTGAGGGCGGAGTTACGGGGGCATCCTGAACCCGTCCAAGGGGCCCCGGGCCTGTTGCCAGGGCCGCAACCCCCTACCGGCGCTCAAGAACCCATGCAATCGAAAATTCGAGTCGGTATCGTGGGGGCGCAGTTTGCCGCCCGCTTTCACCTGGCCTGCTACCGGCAGGTGTTCGGCGTCCCGCTGGAGGTCGTGGGGGTCGTGTCCCGGTCCAGGAAGAGCGCCGAGACGTTTGCCGGCGCCCATGGGCTCAAGGCCTTCGACTCCCTGCCGAGCCTGTTGAATTCCGTGGATGTCGTGGATATCTGTGCGCCTGCCTATGTCCACGAGGCCGTGGCGGTTGAAGCCTTCAATTTCAACAGGGACGTCATCGTGGAAAAACCGCTCACCGGTTACTTCGGTGAAGGACAGGAGAACTTCGACGCTCGCAGTTTTCCCAAGGAAACGATGATGCAGGAGGCCCTGGCAAGCTCAAGGCGGATGCGGGAGGCAGCCTCCCGATCGGGACGTCAGCTCATGTATGCGGAAAACTGGGTCTACGCACCCTCCGTTCAAAAAGAGCGGGAAATTTTGCACTCCACCAAGGGCCAGATCCTGTGGATGATGGGGGAGGAGTCCCACAGCGGATCGCATTCCGAAGCCTACGGGCACTGGTCCCGGGCGGGAGGAGGCTCCATTGTGGGAAAGGGGTGCCACCCGCTGACGGCGGCGCTCTATCTGAAGCGGGAGGAAGGTCTGGCCAGGCTGGGCCGGCCGTTGCGCCCGCGCTCGGTCAGCGCCCGGGTCCACGAGATCACCCGCCTGGACACCTACCGGGATGCGGGTCTGTTACGGACAGACTACCGGGATGTCGAGGACTACGGCCAGATGCACGTGGTCTTCGAGGACGGCATGGTGGCCGACATCTTCTCCAGCGAGATCGTCATGGGCGGGGTGCACAACTGGCTGGAAGTCATGGCCAACAACCACCGCACCCGTTGCAACATCAATCCGACCGATTCCGTAACCACCTACAATCCGCGGGAGGATCAGCTCCGGGATGTCTATATCGTGGAGAAAATAGGGACCAAGCAGGGTTGGAGCCACCCGGCGCCGGACGAGGACTGGATGAGCGGCTACCCCCAAGAGTTGCAGGACTTCATGGAGTGCATCTTTACCGGGCGTGAACCGCAATCCGGCGGGGAGTTGGCTGAAGACACGCTGGCCGTGATGTACGCCTCCTACCTGTCCGCAGAGAGGCACGGCCAGGAGGTCGAAGTCCCCCTGAGTTGATCCGCCGTGACGGACCGCCCCTGAGCCGGGAACGGTATGGCGCTGCTTTGGTTATGGTAATGGAAGGCGTCGGGATTGCAGCCCGGCCCAGGAAGGGTAACCGTTGAACCCCGATCCATCTTCAGAACCCGCGACGGCGGCCTCGGCCCCCACCAAGCATACCCCCTTTTTTTTTCAGGGAATCGACTGGCGCACGGCGGCCCGCTACGCCGCTATCCTGGGGTTGCTGTCCAGCTTCAGCCAATGCCTCTCGGACCTGAACCTCCAGAAGAGCCAGGCGTGGCCCTGGTGGGAATTCCTGAGACTGTTCTGCCTCTATGCTCCCTGTGCCTTTATGGGAGCGGTCTTTGCCCTGAAGACCGGCCTGGAACCCTTCCTGGCCAATCGTCCCTCCGGCTGGCTCGGCAAGGGACGGCAACTGATGATCTTCGGCGTAATTCCGGGAGTGGCCATCGCCCTTTCCTTTCACCGCATGTTCGCTCCCTTTCGCTTCAGTCCACGGATCCCGGCCTATTTGCGGGAGATGGACAGTTTCTATGACAGCTTTGTGCTTTCGCTGCGGGCTGCGGTGACAGAAGAAGTGGTCTTTCGCTTCTTCCTGCTGGCTGCCTTCTACTATATATTGACCCGAATGCTTCAGCCCCTGAGAGATCGGGGATGGACCCGCCTGGGTTGGCTGGCGGTCCTGGGCTCGATTCTTCTGTCCGCCTGGCTGTTCGGCCTGATCCACGGCAGCTTCGGCTTCACCACGGCCTTTCTGGCGGGTGTCGTGTTCGGAGGCATCTTCTGGCGAGCGGGTTTCGAATCCGCCCTGATCTCCCATTTTGTGGCCGACTTCATTTTTTTCAATCTCACCTACGTAGGCGAGTAACGCAGGATCTCCTCAGGGGATCCTGCTGTCCACCATTAGCGCCTCATGCGGGATCCCAAGATTCGAATCGAAGAGCTGACTTCGCCGCAGGACCTGCGTCAATGTGTCGAGATGCAGCGCGCCACCTGGGGCTGGAAGGACGAGGACCTGCTGCCCTTGAGAACGCTTTTGCTCCTCAACAAGATCGGAGGACTGGTTCTGGGAGCATTGGATCGCAACGAGCTGGTGATTGGATTCATCAACGCTTTCCCCGGTTTCCGGGAAGGGGAGGTTTATCTGCACTCACAGATGCTGGCTGTGCGGCAGGATTTCCGCCGGAGAGGCATCGGCAAGGCGCTCAAGCTGGCCCAGCGGGAGGAGGCCATTCGCCGGGGCTTCCAGCGCATCGAGTGGACCTTCGATCCGTTCGAAATTCACAACGCTCATTTCAATCTGGAAGGTCTAGGAGTCATTTGCCGGCGGTACGTTGCCGACGCCTATGGCCCCAGCACCAGCTCTCTGCACGGCCGACTGCCCACCGATCGCCTGGTGGCCGAATGGCACCTCGCCAGTCAACGGGTTTGCTCCCGGGTCGAGAGCGGGGTGCACCGGGCAGAGAACCGGCTTCCGCCGACATCGTCGGTCGTGCATCTTCCAGCAGATATCGCTGATATCCGGGTTCGAGATCCTGACCGGGCAGCGGCCATTCAGCGGGATTTCAAACGACAGGTTACCGATCTGTTTGGCAAGGGTTATTGCGCCACCGGCTTTGAATCAGCCTCTCCTCCCGGTGAGGTCAGCTATCACCTGGTCCCATTCCAAACGCAGGTGCTGGCTTCATGATTCTCTCCTCAAGCTGGGTAATACCGGTCAGCTCTCCTCCCATTTCCGAGGGAGCGGTCGTCCTGGATGGTGAGCGGATTCAGGACCTCGGTCCGACCGCCGAGATGCTCAGGAGCTACCCCGGCCAGCAAGTACGTGACTTCAGGGGCGCGGCGTTGCTGCCGGGCCTGGTCAACGTGCACTCCCACCTGGAGCTGACGCTCCTGCGGGGTTACCTGGAGGATCTTGCGTTTTGGGACTGGATCCAGCGTCTCACTCGGACCAAGTACGAACTGCTGACTCGAGAAGATCTCGGAATCTCGGCCCTGGCGGGTGTCTGCGAAGCCATTCGGTCCGGCGTCACCACCCTGGGAGACGCCATGGATCTGGGCACCAGCCTGGACGCTCTCACCGCCAGCGGGTTGCGGGGAGTTCTCTTTCAGGAGATTTTTTCTCCCAGGCCGGAGGAATCCGATGACCGTCTTTCGGACCTGGAGGGGAAACTGGCGAATCTGGAGGAGCGGATCGGATTCACGACGGCCGGACGCAATGGCCCTGCCGGAGACCGTTCCACCAGGATCAATCTGGGAGTTTCCCCCCATGCTCCCTACAGCGTAAGCGGAACTCTGTTTCGGAAAGTCCAACAGTGGGCCGCCTCCAGAGACTTGCCGGTGTGCATTCATGTGGCCGAGTCCGAGGACGAGAGCCTCCTGATAGAGGAGGGGAGGGGACCGATGGCGGAAACCCTGCGCTCAAGGGGGATCCAGTGGTCGGCTCCGGAGTGCAGCCCGGTTCAGTACCTGCACCGTCTGGGGGTACTTTCCCGCAGGACCCTGCTGGTGCACTGTGTCCGACTAGGAGCCGCGGACTTCCCTATCCTGAAGCAGAGTGGAGTCGCGGTAGCCCACTGTCCCAAATCCAATTGGAAACTGGGCCACGGATGGATGGACCTTAAACAGGTCTTCCGCGCCGGAATCCCGTTGGGATTGGGAAGCGACAGCGTGGCCAGCAACAACAGCATGGATCTGTTTGAAGAGATGCGCTTCAGTCTGTTCAATCCCTCCTGGTTTGGCCGGAGGGACGGGCCATTGGACGCCGGCGGCACCGGGGAGGTCTTTGCGGCCGAGAAGGCACTGCACTTGGCAACTCTGGGGGGAGCCAGGGCCCTGGGTTTGTCCGGATCGACCGGGTCGCTGGAGACCGGCAAGCAAGCCGACCTGATCGCGGTGGATCTGACGGGAATTCATACCATGCCGGTGTATTCTCCCGTGACCGCAATCGTCCATTCAGCCAGATCTTCGGATGTGATCCTGACCATGGTGGGGGGAGAGGTGTTGTTTGAGAACGGGACTGTGACCACCCTGGACGAGCCTGATTTGAAGAAGCGTGTTGGAAGGATTCTGCAAAAAATGAAGCCGGCCGGTCCGGCCTGAGAGCAACCCCTTGGGAAGGCGGCCGCCGGGTGTCCGGAGTCGGCTGTCCCTACGGAACGCTCAAGACCGGATTGAAAGTTCGAAAAAGAGTCCAGCTGCTTCGGTCGAGCTGTGGAATAATTTGATAACCCCTTTTTAAACATTTGTTTATACCAATCACTCTTGAGTAATACTCCAAAAATTCGGGTTAAACTTCAACAAGAAAAAGACCTAAAAAAATAGGGTTAAATTCGTATTGCCTAAATGTCAATTTCGGAATATAGTGGCGCAGTTTTTCGCCTGCATTGCCGACGAGAGGCGGATATTCCAAGCCTCCAAACAATGCGCCTCCAGGTGCTGCAGACAGGCATTCCCATCCCTGCCCGGCGTGCCGGTTAGCAGTGGGGGTTCAGCCCCTCCGGAAAGGAACCAGCATGGAGAATTCGAAGTCGATGAGCGATCCCTGATCGCAGCAGGATGCCGGAACAGCCGGCCCCCAACATACGCAGTTGCGTGACGCCATTATCAATCGCTTGGAACAGATTTCCGAACGCAGCCAGGAACAGGTCCTGGAGTACATCCAGGAACTGATAGACAAGGAAGAGCGACAGTTGGAATTCAGTCGCCGCCAGGGCAGACTCTATAGCTGGCCATTAGACGATGCCAGGGCTTAACCCGTGTTCTCACCGGGCACAGCATGGCCCGCGGAGCCCTGAACAACCGGCTCGAGCCGAACACTCCCCTCTTCGGTCTTTCCCCCAAGTATCCGGGCACCTCGCCCGAATTCAAGCACCTCCGACTTCTCTCGTCTAATGTACTGGTCCAACCGTCAATGCCGCAGTTTGTTGGGGTCCTGCCTGGTCCTGTTGCTGCTCCTTGCCGGATGCGGAAAAAGGCGGCTCCTGGTCCCTGTTCCCGGATCTCCGGATCTAAGGGTGGCGCGTTCTGAAATCTACGGAATTGCCTCCTGGTACGGTGACCCCTTCCACGGGGAAAGGACCAGCAGCGGAGAGGTCTACGACATGAATGCCATGACGGCGGCTCACCGGACCTTGCCCTTCCAGACCGTGGTTCGGGTGCACAATCTGGACAACGGCAAAAAGGCTCAGGTCCGCGTCAACGATCGCGGGCCCTTTGTCAAGGGGCGCATTGTCGATCTATCCCGGGCCGCTGCACGAGAGATCGACATGGTCGGACCGGGAACGGCCAGAGTCCGCCTCGAAATCCTCAGAATCGAGGCAGTCAACGAGAGTTTGGCCATTCAAGTGGGTTCATTCATCCAAGGGTCCCGGGCTCACGCACTCAAGAAGAAATTGGAGAAAGACTACGACCCAGTGACTGTCAGCCTCTTCCGAACGTCCCAGGGAATGTTCCACAGGGTTCTGGCAGGCGACTTTCCGAGCCGGGAAAAAGCGAGAAGAGCGCTGGAAGAGCTCCGGTCCAAAGGATTGGAAGGGTTCGTGACGCGACGGGATTAGCGGGCAGGTTTGCTTACTGCAGGATTTTGAAGGGCCGGCTGTCCCTGCTCAGGAGATAGTCCACCTGTTCGGCGGCATGATAGGAACTTCGCACCAGGGGACCCGATTCCACATGGGGAATTCCAAGCGCCTCGCCTTTCCTCTTGAGTTCACGGAATTCCTCCGGTCGATAGTATTTCAACAGCGGCAGATGTTTCTTTGAAGGCCTCAGATACTGCCCGATGGTCAAGATGTCCACGCCGGCCGAGCGCATGTCCTCCATGCCCTGCTCGATTTCGTAAAGTTCTTCCCCCAGACCCAGCATGAACCCGGCCTTGGTCTTGATGGCCGGATCCCTCTCCTTGACATATTTCAGTAATTCCAACGAGTGGCCATAGGAGCCGCGGGGCTTCACCCTGGCAAACAGCCGGGGCACGGTATCCAGGTTGTGGGCCAGCACGTCCGGCCTGGCCTCGATGACCCGGTCAAGATTGGCGGTGGTCTTCTTGAAGTCCGGGATCAGGACCTCCACCTTGGTGGTCGGACTGGTCTTTCGAATGTCGAGAATAGTCCGGGCAAAAACTTGAGACCCTTCATCTTCCAGGTCGTCCCGATCCACCGAGGTAATCACGGCGTGTCTGAGGTGGAGGGTGCGAACAGCCTCGGCGACTCGCAAGGGTTCGGCCAGGTCGTAGCCCACGGGTCTGCCGGTCTGGACCGCGCAGAAGCCGCAGCGTCGGGTGCAGATATTTCCCAGAATCATGAAGGTGGCGGTGCCGGCTTCCCAACACTCTCCGATGTTGGGACAGTGCGCACTCTCGCAAACGGTATGAAGGGAGTGAGAGCGCACCAGCTTCTTGAGGCTGTGGTAGTTCTCTCCGGCGGGGAAACGAACTTTGAGCCAGGGCGGGTGTCTGGGAAAGCGAGTCTGAGCCTGTTCCATTGCGTGCGTCCCAAATGAATCCAAAAGGCTATTCGAAATTATTGGGCAAGCGGGACACTATTGCAAGTTCCACTCCCCGCCATGCCGGGTGGATCGTTCGAGGAAAAACTGCCGATGGTTGTTGAAGAGGAACCACGAATAGGCACAAGGAACGATGGACCTCCTTTGCTGCGACGACGTCATGGGATGATGCCCACCCGGGAGCGTGGGCGTCCCGCCCGCACAAGTCCCGGAAGAGCCTCGGCCATCTCCTCCACCTGGCTCGACCGGCAACGGCGCCAGGTCTCTGCTTCGGCCCAGCCCATGGTGTTCCCGCCGGCAGGGTGGCCGGGTGCCGCATCCCAGGGAAACTGAGCGGCACCGAACGGGAGTGCATGCGGGCGGGACGCCCGCGTTCCCGGGTGGGTCTCGTCCCATCACTCTTGCTTCTCAAGGGGGCGTGCGCCCGCTTTCCAGGCCGCAGCCCGTGCCGATGCGGCAGAGCCGTCACGCTTGGTGGCCCTTGGTCGTCCTTCGTGTCCCTTCGTGGATCGCTCATTTTTCGTTCGACTCAGGCGCAGTCAGTTGCGACAACTCCTCGATCAACAACCACAAATCCAAAATCTACAATCACTGATTCCTCAATCGTCACGACCCGCTTGGGGTCCGATTGACAGTTTCGCTCGGAAGGTGCAATATCTCGGGCACTTGCCAGACGCGGCCAAAGCACACCGACCCTCTGGGCGACAAGGCCTGCCTGGGTGGCGAAATTGGTAGACGCAAAGGACTTAAAATCCTTCGGAGGTTTTCCTCCATACCGGTTCGACTCCGGTCCCGGGCACCAATTGTCCCGTAGCATTCTCGGAGGGTGGCAAGGGCCCTGCCGAGTTTCTGAATCATAGCCATGAAGCGCGTGACCGAGAAAATCGTTGTCCTGGCCCTGCTGGTGGCGGTTGGAGGGTTGATCTACACCGCCTGGCAGTGGAGGGAGGGCTCACGGTCGGAAAGCTGTCGCGTTTGCCAGCGCCATCTCCATGCCGGCAGCCAGGTAATTGCACTGCAGCAGGGGCGGAAGGAAGCGTTCTGTTGCCCCACCTGCGCCGTTACCCTCGGCAGTCAGGCAGGACAGGCGGTTACCGTGGTCGAGCTCACCGACTTCGAGACCGGGTCCAGCATTGCTCCCGACGAAGCCTACGTGGTGCAGGGAAGCGACATCAACCTCTGCCTGCAACATCCCATGCTCACGGATTCACAAAAACAACCGGCCTCAATGCAATTCGACAGGTGCTCGCCGAGTGTGCTGGCATTCTCCAGCCAGGAGGCGGCTGAAGCCTTTCGGCAGGAGCACGGCGGCAGGCTGCTCCCATTCAGCGCGCTGCCGCTGAACTAGCCCGCATTTCTCACCAGGCCGCTGGAGGCATTACAAGAAGTAGATTATCTTCAGCATCTTGATTGGCTCAATGTCAAGGGCTTGCGCATCACAGACGGCGCTGGGCATGCCCTGGCTTGTCCTTTTCCCTACAGCGCGCACATGCTCCCTCGACCGTAGAAACCGCTACGCTCTTCGGTCGCGAGCACGCGCTGTAGGGAAAATTCCTGCGCCATGATCATGCCCCCTGGTGAGAAATGCGGGCTAGCTCCTTCCGACTCGTGACTCTTCACCGGTGGCATGCAGGCCGCTGAACTTCGCCCCCTCGGGAAGCCCCCGGCTCTTCCAGATGGAATAGACCAGCGGGAGCACCACCAGCACGACCACGCCGGAGGTGAGCACTCCTCCAACCAGTGGAGCCGCAATCCGCTTCATCACTTCGGCTCCGGTTTCCTGGCTCCACATGATCGGCATCAGCCCGATCACGTCGGTGGCGATAGTCATCAGGATTGGCCGCAGCCGTTGAGTGGAACCGTTGCCGATGGCTTGAAGCAATCCGTTGCGATCACGATGCCCGGCGCCTTGCTGAAATTTGCGGTAGGCGCCCCTCAAGTAGAGCAACAAGACCAGCGCCGTTTCCGCATAGAGTCCGGCAAGTGCGATGATACCCACCCAGACGGCCACGCTCAGGTTGTAGTCGAGCAGGTAAAGAAGCCAGACGGCTCCGGTCAAGGCCAGCGGCGCTCCCAGAAGAACCATTCCGGTTTCCACCAGCGAACGGGTGTTGACATAGATCATCACGAATATGAGTACCAGCGTGAGCGGAACGACCAGCAACAGTCGCCGGCGCGCCCGCTGCATGGACTCGAACTGTCCGCTCCAGTCGATGGTATAGCCCGGCGGGACCTGGACCCCCCGATCGACCCGCTGCCGGGCCTCTGCCACGTAGCCGCCGATGTCAACCTTCCGGATGTCCACGTAGACCCAGGCGTTGGGCTTGCCGTTTTCGCTCTTGATACCCGCGGGACCGCTCACGTAGCGGAACTTGCCGAGCTGGCCGAGGGGGACCGTGCGACCGTTGGGCGCAGACACCAGAGTGGCGTTCAGGGCCGGCAGGTTGTGCCGTAATTCGCGACTGTAGCGCAGATTGATCGGGTAACGTTCCAGGCCCTCGACCGTGGTGGTGATATTCATGCCGCCGATGGCGGACTGAATGACCTCCTGTACATCCCCCACCTGCAGCCCATAGACCGCCAGGGCATCGCGGTCGATCCGGAAGTCCAGGTAGTGGCCTCCCATCACCCGCTCGGCATAGACGCTCAGTGTGCCCGGCACTTGACGGACGACCCGTTCAACCTCCTTGCCGAGCCGTTCCAGCACCTCCAAATCGGGACCGGAAATCTTGACTCCCACCGGAGTTTTGATGCCGGTGGAGAGCATGTCGATGCGGGTCTTGATCGGCATGGTCCACGCATTGGTGAGCCCGGGCACCTGAATGGCGGCATCCATGGCTTCAATGAGTTTGTCCGGGGTCATGCCTTCTCGCCATTGGCTCTCCGGCTTGAGCATGATGGTGGTCTCGATCATGGAGAGAGGCGCAGGATCGGTGGAGGTCTCGGCTCGGCCCACCTTGCCGAAAACCCGATCGACCTCGGGGAAGCTCTTGAGGATCCTGTCGGTCTGCTGCAAGACCTCCCGGGCCTTGGTTATGGAAATTCCGGGCAGCGTGGTGGGCATGTAGAGAAGATCGCCTTCCCAGAGGGCGGGCATGAACTCGGAGCCCAACTGGGAAAAGGGCAGCAGGCTGACCGCCAAAATCAGCAGCGCCAACACCAACACCAGCCACTTGAAACGAAAGGCGAAGCCGAGCAGCGGGCGATAAAGCGCAGTCGTCCAGCGCTGAAGAAGATTCTTTTTCTCGGGCCGGAGGCTGCCGCCGATGCAAAATCCCACCAGCACCGGGACCAGGGTCACGGTCAGAAGCGCCGCCGCGGCCATGGCGTAGGTCTTGGTAAAGGCCAGCGGCTTGAAAAGCCGCCCTTCCTGCTCCTCCAGGGTAAAGACGGGCAGAAATGAAACGGTAATGATCAGCAGCGAAAAAAACAGCGACGGACCCACTTCCTTGCAGGCATCGCCGACAATTTGCCAGTGAGGATCTTTTCCGGCCCGTTCCCGCAATCGCCCGTGAACGGCGTCGGCCAGCACGATTCCCGAATCGACCATGGTTCCGATAGCTACGGCGATGCCGCCCAGGGACATGATGTTGACCGTCAGGCCCTGAAGGTCTAGGACGATGAAGGCCATCAGGATTCCCACCGGCAGGGTGGCGACGATCACCAGGGCGCTGCGGACATGGGCAAGAAAGACCAGCGTCACCAGACCCACGATCATCAACTGCCTGGTGAGGCTCCTGGCCAAGCCGGAAACGGATCTTTCGATCAGGGCCGAGCGGTCGTAGGCCACCTCGATCTCGACACCTTCAGGAAGGCCCGGCCTTACCTGTTCGAGCTTGGCTTTGACGTCCTGAACCACCTGGTAGGCATCCGCGCCGTACCGCACTACCACGATGCCGCCCACTGTTTCGCCCTCGCCGTTCCAGTCGGCCAGTCCCCGGCGCATTTCGGGGCCCATCGACACCCTGGCCAAGTCGCCCAGCAGGATGGGGGCTCCATTGCTGCCTACCCCCAGAACGATCTTGCGGATATCCTCCAGATTTTGGATGTAACCCAGACCTCGTATCATGAACTCCCGCTCGGCAACTTCCAGCAAGCGTCCACCGACGTCGCTGTTACTGCGTTGAACGGCGCGTCGAATCTCGGAAATGGGAATGTTGTAGGCTCGAAGCTTGTTGGGATCGACGGTGATCTGATACTGCCGTACGAAACCGCCGACGCTGGCGACCTCCGAAACACCCGGGACCGCTGTCAGCTCGTACTTCAGATACCAGTCCTGGATGGAGCGCAGTTGACTGAGATCGTGGCGATCCGATTGCAGCACATACATGAACGCCCACCCGACCCCGGTGGCGTCGGGACCCAGAGTCGGCGTGACGTTTGCGGGAAGCATCTGGGAGGCGGCGTCGAGATATTCCAGGACCCGGCTGCGTGCCCAATAGATGTCGGTGCCGTCTTCGAACAGAACGTAGACAAAGGAGTAGCCGAAGAAGGAGTAACCCCGAACCACCTTGGTAAAAGGCACCGACAGCATTCGCGTGGTCAGGGGATAGGTGACCTGATCCTCCACGATTTGAGGTGCCTGTCCCGGGTACTCCGTGTAGACGATGACTTGAACGTCGGAGAGGTCGGGAATGGCGTCCACGGGCACCTGCTGAACCGAGTAGACGCCTGCCAGCGAGAGGAAGGCCGCTCCCAGCAATACCAATAATTTGTTACGGATGGACCAGTCGATGATATTCGTCAGCATCGCCCTTTCCTCGCGAATCGGTCTGGCTAGCGGTTATCGGTTGCCTCCGGTTCCCATCCGACTTCGCTTTGCGCCGCAATTTTGTTGATGGCTTCTCTCAGGTTGCTTTCCGAATCAATCAGGAATTGGGAAGATGTCACCACCCGCTCGCCGGCCTTCAAGCCCTTTCTGATTTCTTGAAAACCGCCGCCCGCGGCTCCCAGCTCGACTTCTCTGGGCTCAAACAGATTGGTCTCCTTCTGCACGACAACCACGCTCCTCTCTCCGGTATGGAGCACTGCCTCCTCGGGCACCTTGAGCGCCCTGGCGGGTCCGGGGATTTCAAGCTCCACCTCCGCGACCATTTCAGGGTGGAGGCGCCCATCACGGTTGGGAATTTCAACCTGGGCTCCCAGGGTTCGAGTACGGGGGTCGAGCTCCGGGTTCAGGGAAACCACGGTGCCTTGCCACTTTCGCTCGGGAAAGGCGTCCAGGCTGACCCGCACCCTCTGTCCGATTCGCAGGTGCCGCATCTCATGCTGATAGATTTCCACCTGCGCCCAGACAGTGGAGGGGTCCGCAACCCGGTAGAGGTTCATCCCCGGGGAGACCTTCATGCCCTCCAGTGTTTCGGCGGCCTGCTCGACCACCACGCCCGAAGCCGGCGAAGCGACTTTCAATCGCCTGAATGCCTTGCCCTGGGTTTTGAGGGTTCCGATCTGATCGTCGCTGACGTCCCAAAACAGCAATCGCTGGCGGGCGGCCTCCACCAGGTCCCGAGCCCGTTCGACGGCCTTTGGATGAGCCTGCCCGCGGAGTCGCTCCAGGTACTGGATTGCTGCCAGATACTCCTGCTGGGTGGTGAGCAGTTGAGGGCTGAATATTTCGAACAGCAGGTCGCCTTTGCGCACCCGCTGGCCCAGGTAATTGACGTGAGCCGCTTCAATCCAACCCTCGAACTTGGTGTTGATCGACACCATGGTCCTGGGGTTGTAGTGAAGGGTGGCGATGGTCCGGATCAGCCGCGGGATCCGCCCCCTTTCGACCCGAGCGGTTCGAATGGAGAAATTCTGCAGGAAATCGGCATCCACCCTTATGCCGGACTGTGCCTCGGCCGGTTCCTCGTACACCGGAACCAGGTCCATTCCCATGGGTGATTTTCCCGGCTTGTCGGAAATATAGGTGGGATCCATGGGCGCTTGCCAATGCCGAATCCTGCGTTCCTTCCGCGATGGTTCCGGTTCAGTGGCGGTCTCCCTCACCGGAACCAGGTCCATGTGACAGATGGGACAGCTGCCGGGCTCCTTTTGAATCACCTGGGGATGCATTCCGCAGGTCCAGAGCTGGAGTTGCCCCAGCTGCTGCCCGAGATCGGATCCCGGGCCGGAAGGCCGCAGGCGGTCCAACCAGCCGGCAAGCCGCTCCCAATCCGGCAGGTTCACATCGACCGCCAGCGGCAGCGCCAAACCCAGCAGAAAGGCCAGCAAGAGGCCGAGGATCCAACCGCCGTAAGATTTCATGGTTTCACCTCCCGATACGGAACGCCGACCGCGCGTTCCAATTCAGCCAAGGATTTCATGTAGTCGCTGATCAATTTGGCCAATCCTGTCCGAAGTTGAAACAGATCGCGTTCACTGTCCAACAGGTCAAGCACGCCCAGCCTGCCCGTGGCGTAGGCTTCTTCCGTGGAATGAAGGACCTGTTCGGCCTGGGGAAGCAGCGTCCGTTCAAATAACCCGATCTGTTCCGCCAGGGTTTGAATGCGAAACCCGACAGCACGGATGGAGACCTCCACCTGCCTGATCAGGCTGTGGTAGCCGCGCCGGGAGGAGATGGTGCTTTCGGTGGCCTCCAGCACGGCCGCGTCCTGACTCTTGCGGCGGATGGGCAGGTTGACTCCCAGGGTGAGGCCGTAGATGTTCTTCCCGTTCTGGTCCGGGGGGTTCAGTCTTCCCAAACGATCGGAACGCCCTGCCACGTTGACGAAGCTGACTCCGAATGAGAGGTCGGGGCGATAGCCCTTTTGGGCCAGCTCGATCTGTCTTTTTCCCACCTCGATTCGGTGACCCGCCGCTTGAACCTCAGGCCGATTGACCCGTGCCGTCTGCAGAAGCTGCTTGACGTCGATTGAGCGCGGAGGAGGAGAGGGTAGGCGGACCTGGCCTACGGCCGTGGCAGCCGGCCGGTCCAGCAAACCGTTCAATCGGGCTTCTACATCCACACGCTGGGATTGCAGAAGCTGCAAACGGTGTTGAGCTCGAGTGATTTGAGCCTGCAACTTGACCACTCCCTGCAGCGAGCCCCCTCCCTGGGCATAGCGGGCCTGGGCCAGCGTTTCATAGTGCTCGAGAATGGATTCATCCTCCCGGGTGATCTCGATGACGCGATCCAGGTAGGCCAGACTGTAATAGGCGTCCTTGACTTTACGCACCAGTTCGGCCTCGCGGGCTCGATGCTGCTCCCGAAGGACCATGGACCGCTGCATCGACACCTGCTCCCGGTCTTTCAGCTTGCCGAACCAGGGAAAGCGCTGCGATAGCGATACCATGGTGGTTTGCGGCCCCACCCTGGTTTCAGGGCGGCGTGCATACTGGGTGATCGCCAACACCGGGTCGGGCAGTTGACCCACCTGGGGTAGTTGCTGCAGCGATGCCCGGTAGTCCGCCAGACTCTGCTGGAGCAGGGGACTGCGGTTCAGCGCCTGCTCGATGAATTCCTTCAGGCGGGAATCTCGGTAGCTCGAATAGGGTTCCGCGGCGTTTGAGGATGACGATCCACAGAGGATCAGGATCCCGCCGAAAACTGCCCGGAACAGCGTTCTGCTGCCTCGCCTTCCAATTGGGTGTGACTTCATGTTTCCCTCATTCCAATTGAGGGTTGACGCCGCGAACCACAACGGTGCGGGTGGAATGCAGCCGGGCATCCGAACGATTTCGGACGCGATGCGGCGCCGGCGCCCTCATCAGGTGGGACCGATCAATCGGATGGCTTGGGGTCTAGATACGGAGGACCGTCGAAAGGAGGTCGGGTGGGGACAGATCTTGCAGGAATCGTGGAGGACCGCCATCAGCAGAGCTGGAGCCGCCCGGAGAGGGAGGCTGGCCAGGTGAATTGGCGGAAGAGAGGAGCAATTGCCTGAAGGCCTCCTTGGGGAATCGCTCTGCCGTGCGGAAGAAGCTGTTGGTGGCCTCGGACGAAGTTTCGCAGCAGAGCGCTGGATTCAGCTCGAGGGGACTTGCTGTCTCCGCCGGCGCGCAGTGGCCGGCTTCCGCCTTGACCGTCAGCCTGCTTTTCTCGGATTGTGACTGGTGGCAACAACTGTGGGCTTGGCCTTCCGGACACAGCCATTCCGCACAGAGCCGGACCACGTCGCCCGCCTGCGATCCCGCAAAGAGGATGAGCAGCAGATAGGTAATCGCTCGTTTCATGCTCGCTTGCCTCAAAGCTATCCTAGCAGCCCGACTTTACATTTGCAAACCCAAGCGGCCTCAACGCGATACCACTCCCCCCTCGAGGCAGAGTCGGCCACGGTCGACCCGGTGGGGGCAAACAGGACCTCCGCTGAGCCAACAGTCAGCGGCAAGCCGGGCCGGGCGTGGCATAATGGGCAGCCATCCCGGGTTGCAGTTCGGGACTCGTGACTTTGAATCCAGCCGGTTCGGTAAGGGGGCACACATGAGCCTTCGCAAGCCCACTTCTCTGCACAAAAAAAGCAGAGCCTCGACCGCCGAGCTCACCGCCGCCGTGCGGGCCATCCACCAGAGGAATCGGGTGCGGCTGTTCGAGGACCCCTTTGCCAGATTCCTCTGCGGATGGTTCTGGCGACTGGTGATCCGGCTTCCTCCGCTGTCGTGGATTCTCCTCAAGGGTGTGTTGAGAGCCATAGAACCCGTGTCCTTGTGCGTGCTGGTGCGGGCGCGATATGCCGAAATGGCTTTGGAAGCAGCCGTAGCGAAGGGTATCGACCAGTACGTCATCATTGGAGCCGGGATGGATTCCTTTGCCTTTCGCCGGCCCGACCTCATGAGTCGAATCGATGTTTTCGAGATCGACCATCCCCTCACCCAGGATCAAAAGCTGGCCCGTATCCGCCGGGCCGGATGGACCGTTCCCTCTCGCCTGCATTACGTTTCCGCCGACCTCACCAAAATTTCGGCTGTCGAGGCCTTGGAAAGCTCAGGCTTCCAACGGTCCCGGACCACCTTTCTGACCCTGATGGGAGTTGCCTACTACCTCAGTGCCGAGGATCTGGGTGAGACGGCGGAATCCATTGCCCGAAACCTGCCTGAAGGCACCCTGCTGCTGCTCGACTACCTGCTGGACGAGACCTCCTCCAGCTCCGAACACCGGGTCATGAAAGAGAAATTGAAAGCCTTCGTAGCCAAGCGGGGAGAGCCCATGATGGCCGAATATTCCCTGGCGTCGATGAAAGCGCTGATGGCTGCTCGTGGCTTCGATACGCAGGAGAACCTCACGCTTCCCGAATTGGAGCAGCGCTACCGATCCCCTCAGGGCGCATGGCACCTGGAAGTCCCCAGCATCTTCGCGGTCGGCACCTTCCGGGTTGGTGCTCGGGAGTCCAGGAAGGCTTGACCCTTGTCGGGGGTCCTTGACCCGCCAAGCCTGCATTTCTCGTTGGACAACGCTCCAAGCGGTCAGCCGGCAGGCGCCAACGGTCGACCAAGTCGCTTGAAAAGACGGAAGAACCGGCGGGTGCGCTGGCAGTCACGGGCAATCTGGCCTCTCAACTGCTGCAGCGACTCGAATCTTTTTTCGTCTCTCAAGCGGTGCAGGAAGGCCAGGCCGAGATCGCCCGGGGGGCTGTCCAGGCTGGTGTCGACAAGGTGGGTTTCCACGGTGAGATTCTTCCCGGCAACCGTGGGTCGCCAACCGACGTTGGTTACGGCGGGATGGGTCTGGTGAGCGAATGTAGCCTGGGTGACGTAGACCCCGGGTCGAGGAATCAACTCGTCGCCCGGGCGCAGGTTCAAGGTGGGGAACAGGGATTCTCGTCCCAGACCTCGCCCGGGCACGACCTTCCCCTTCAGGCCGAAAAACCTCCCGAGCAGGCGGTTGGCGCTGCTGATGCGCCCGGCACCGATCAACTCGCGTATTCGCGTGCTGCTCACCCTGGATCCGCGGACCACCACTTGCGGGCAGATGCGGACCTGAAAGTCGAGTTCCCGGCCAAGCTTTTGAAGCAAGGCGACGTCGCCGGTGCGACGGTATCCGAAGGCGAAATCGCTCCCGACGAAAACCTCCCGCGCCCGGAATACCCCCACCACGATCTCCCGCACGAACTCCTCGCCGGTCATTCGGGACAGGGCCAGGTCAAAGTCCAGGACGGCAAGCACCTCCAGCCGGCTGGCGCCCAGGAGCCGAATCTTTTCCTCCGGGGGAGTGATTGCCCGGGGGGCGTTGTCCGGCGCCAGCAGTTGCAAGGGGTGAGGCTGGAAGCTGAGCAGGACCGACCGCGTTCCCGAGGCCCGGGAAGCATTCACCAGGGTGTCCAGGATGCGCTGGTGACCCAGGTGGAAACCGTCGAAATTGCCAATGGTCAGGGAACTCCCGCGGTCTGTCCGATAGGATCTGTAGCCGTAGGTAATCTCCATGAAGTCAATGAAGGCGGCAAAGGGGAGGGAAGAGGCTGCACGCACGGGGCGGCGTTGAAGTCTTCCGGAACATATCAGCCGGCCTCGACCGGATTGCTCAACACCCCGATGCCCTCGATTTCAACTTCGACGACATCGCCGGGTTTGAGCCAGTCGGTAGCTCCCGGAGTGCCTGTGAATATCAGGTCTCCCGGGCTGAGGGTGAGATAACGGCTGATGTAGCTGACCACGGTGGCACAGTCGAACATGAGATCGGCCGTAGTCTGTTGCTGAACCACCTGGCCGTTGAGACGGGTCTGCAGTTGCAGATTTTGGTGATCCAGCCCCTGAACCATTACCGGTCCGACGGGACCAAAGGTATCGCACCCCTTGGCGCGCCACCACTGCAGGTCCTGGTCTGGACCCCGTTGCCACCCTCGGGCGCTGACATCGTTGCCGCAGGTCAGAGCGAAGATGAACGATTCCGCCTGCTCGAGTGAGACGTTTCGTGCGGTTCGTCCAATCACCACAACCAGCTCGCCTTCAAGGTGAACCTCATCAGCCTCGGCCGGAATAACGATGGGAGAGTCCGGATTTTGCAGAGAATTGAAGGGTTTGTAGAAGATTTCCGGGCGGGAGGGCGCCGGCCTTCCCTTGAGGTGGCTCCGGTAGTTTCGGCCCACAGCCAGGATCTGGCGCGGTTCGCAGGGAACCAGGGCGCGGACCTCGGAAAGCCGGTGAACAGTCCCGGTCGTCTGACGGGTATCCAGGGGGTTGCCTTCCAGTTGGCGGAGACGATCTCCTTCCAGGATTCCATAGTGGACCCTGGCATCCTTCCGGTAGCGCATGAAAGCGGTCTTGGACATCATTCACCCGGTAGCGCGGGCCCCCTTGATCGCCGGCTGCCTCTGGCAGGCTCTCTGCCCATCAATCGTCGCGTTTGGAAGATTCCATGGCTCTCAACCGGCCCAGATCCGAGGCCAGAGCCGCCTTGCCACTGAGCACGACGTTGCCGCAAGAGATAAACCGATAACCCTGTTCATGAGCCCACCGGCACTCCTCCAGGGATTGCAGCGTGATCCCGGCGGCCTTTCCCGATGGAGCCACCCGGCGAGGAAAGTCCGCCAGGAAGGCCTGAACCTCCGGATGCTCAATCTGACCGATATGACCCAGAGCGGCAGAGGTATCGGTGGGGCCCAAAAACAGAACATCCACGCCCGGCACGGCCGCAATGGATTCCAGGTTCTCGATGCCTGACTCCGTCTCGATCTGCACGACGACCAGGGTTTCCTGGTTGGCCCGGGGCAAGTAGTCGCTCCAGGACACTCCCTCGAAGTGGGGCCAAAGCGGCGAGACACCTCGGGTTCCCTCGGGAGGATACTTGCAATATTGCACGGCCAGCTCGGCTTCCTCAGCCGAGTTGACCTGCGGCACCATGATGGCGCTGGCGCCGATGTCGAGGGCCTTCTTGATGAGATGGGATTCCAGCCCAGCCACCCGAATCAGCGGGACACATGAATTTCGGCGGCAGAAGAGGGGGATCCAGCGCACGGCATCCACCTCGTAGGGACGATGCTCCAGGTCGATCCACAGAAAATCGATGCCGGTTTCGATGGTCGTCTGGGCCACGATCTCGGAGGCGTCGGCCAGACCGGCTCCCCAGGCGGCCCGTCCTGCCTGCAATAGCTGCTTGACCCGATTCTCAAACATGGACAGGCTTCCCTCCTGCTGGCGTGCAAGTTGAGTTGGATTCCCCTTAGCCGGGGAGATTATCGGCCCTGGAGGTCCATACGGTCAAATTCTGCAGGTTTTTGGCGTCTCGAGGACGCAAGCAGCGACTCAAGAGATAGGCCAGCCCGAACAGAAAGATATTCGAAAACACCACGATCCAGAACTTGTCCGGCAGGACCTGCTTGAGCTCGGGCATCAGTCGAGTTCCCGCGGCGGAGTCCGCAAACAGCCAGAAACAGACCCCTGCAACCGTGACGATGGTGGCAACCAGCGCCGCTCGGCTGTGGACTCTTTCGGTAAGAAATCCCAGCAGGAAGATACTCAGCAGTCCTCCACTGAGGATCGAAAACACCAGGGTCTGCAAGTCCATGAGAGTCTGGGTGCGAGCGAAATGGATGAAAAGCGCCACCGTGATCATGATCGCGCCAAAGGCTACCGAAACCCAGCGGCCGAACTTGAGATAGTGCCGTTCATCCTCCACCGACTTCTTGAATCGGCGGTAGAAGTCATTGGTCAGCGTGGCGGCCGAGGCGTTGATGCCGGAGTCGAGCGTGGACATGGCTGCCGCCAGCAGCCCGGAGAGGACGAAACCGGCCGCACCGGCCGGGACCTGGGTCAGCACGAAGAAGGGAAAGGCCTGCTCGGCAACCAGGCTGTCCAGCTCCGCGGCAGGAAAGTGCTTGTAATAGACATACAAGGCCGTCCCGATGAAAGCGAAATAGATCCAGACCGGAATGGTCATGACGGTCGACAGGATCAGCCCCTGGTTGGCATCCCGGTCGGTCTTCATGGCAATGTAGCGTTGGACGGCATTCTGATCGGTACAGAGCAGTTGGAAGAAGATGAACTGGTAGACGATGATGAGCACCCAGACGGTTTGTTCGTTCCAGTCCCAGCCCGTGCTCCCCACCGCGAATTTCCCGTCGGCTATCGCTTCGCTGAACACCTGCGACAGCCCACCCGGAATCAGGTCGATAGCAATAGGAATGCAGATGAGCCCCCCGACAATCAGGGCGATACCTTGAAGCAGGTCGGTGTAGATGACGGCTTCCAGGCCGCCCAGGATGGTGTAGGTGGCCACCAGGATGCCCAGCACCAGGATGACCCACTCCAGCGGGAAACCGGTCATGGGACCGAAGGGCAGGCAGACGGCATAGAGAATGACGCCGGTGCGAAACATCTGAAACACCAGAAAGCCAGCGGCGGCATAGAGCCGGGCCCAGGTGCCGAAGCGACGTTCCAGGTACTCATAGGCCGAGCGCACGTGCCCCCGGCGAAAGTAGGGCATGAACAGAAAATAGGCGACGATGGCCGGAATGAAGTAGAAGAAGTGGGCCGGCATGTAGCGCCAGTCCTTTGCAAAGGTGAAGCCGGGAATGGCCAGGAAGGTCATCGAGCTGATGATGGTGGCCATCAGCGAAAATCCGACAATCCAGCCCGGCATGCTGCGATTGGCCAGGAAGTAGGCATCGGCCGAACGGTTGCGTCGGGCCGTATAGACGCCGATCGCCACCATCGCGCTCAAGTTGATGCAGATGGCCACCAAGTCGGGCCACCTCAGCAAATGTTCTGAAACCATGTCGTCACGTCCAAGGGACGGGAATGTATGCGATCGCTTTACGGGAGCGCCCAGGCCTCCACTTCGCTATCGATCCTTGCAGTTACAGTCCCTCTCACACTTGTCCCGGCCATCCGTACCGGTTGCCGCACAAATCACCACAAGCTTTTGTTGTTCAGCATCTTGCCATACCCATTGGGAAGTTTTTCCGGCAATGAAATGGCTGGGCGTGCCCGGCGGGATATTCGGTCATGGCCGGTGCGGGAGGTCATGATGCCGCCACCGCTGCGGCATTATAGGTTCTCTGGGCGCCTGAACCAAAAAAAGAATCCGGCGGTTTGGGTAGCGGCGTCGAACGAAAGGTCGAATCTTCAGGGGCTGGCCATTGGCTTGAGGCCCATCCTCATCGGATCTCGAGGATCCAGCAGCAGGGTCGCCTCGGCGGTGACAAACGCAGCACCCTTGATGGAAGGCACGATGCGACCCTGGTCAAGACGGACAGTGGCCTCGAACAGACTGCCGATAATGCTTTCCTGCCGCCAGGTTTGTCCCGGGCCGAAACGGCCGTCGGCGACCAGGCATGCAACTCTTGCAGAGGTGCCGGTCCCGCAGGGTGAGCGGTCGTAAGAGCCCCCCGGGCAGAGAACAAAGTTCCTGGAGTCGGCGTCGGCCCGCTGCGGTGGAGCGTAGAGCGCAATGTGATCGATCTCCCGCCGGTCCCTGCCGGTGATTCCCCGATGGCGTAGCTCTCGCCTGATCTTCCAGGTACATTCGAGCAAGCAGTCGATGTTGTCCTCGGAGAGCCGAAGTCCGTGGTCTTCGCTCAGGAAGAACCAGTTGCCTCCCCAGGCCACGTCTCCCGTCAGGCGGCCGTAACCCTCCAGCTCCAGGGCCACCCCCTTGGCCAACCGATAGCTGGCCACGTTTTCAATGACGACTTCACCTGACGCTTGCAAGCTGGCGGCAATCGTGCCCGCGGGGGTTTCCAGGCGATGCCGGCCGGGCTGGATGCGACCCAGGTAACCCAGGGTGGAGACTACCCCGATGGCGCCGTGACCGCACATTCCCAGGTAGCCCACGTTATTGAAAAAGATCACTCCAGCGGCGCAGCCCGCCCTGCAGGGCTCGCAGAGAAGGGCTCCGACCAGCGTATCGGAACCGCGCGGCTCGTTCACGACCGCGGAGCGAAAAGAATCGAAACGGTCCCGAAAACAGATCATTCTTGCGGTCATGGGACCGGTCCCGAGGGCGGGTCCTCCCTCGACCACTACCCGGGTCGGTTCCCCGGCGGTATGGGAGTCAATGACGCGGATTCGTTTCATGGGTCCAACAGCGCTTGGATGCGGCGGCGGCTTGAAGCCATTGATCGTTATCCACAAGGGTTAAAAAGAGTTATCCGCGATTAGACACGAAGGACCACGAAGACACACGTAGAAAAACCAAAACATCTGAGGCGTTTGCCAAGTTCGGCAGCGGGATCCTTGCCGGAAATGGCCACAAAAGGAGCGGACCGATGAGAAACGGCCAGGGCATGCGGGCTTTGTGCAATATCAAAAAATTGGTTTTGTGACTTTTGTGCTTTTTGTGGTTAGCCAGTATTTCTCACCAGGTCGCACCCGAAAGCGTGGGCCGGACTTACCTGCGCCGGGAAAGACGGCGATTCAGGAGCCACAACCCTGTCAACGCCACCCCCCACTGCACCAGGCAGGTCATGACGCTGTAGGGAAGCAGGGGATTGTACCATTCGTCCGGGGCATAAACGGTGGCCGAAAGGGATAGCCACCACAGCAACAGCACCGAGGCCCCAACCGGGACCACGTACCGCATGGAGGCATCCCACCAGCGACCCGGGGACAGGTCGCCGGAATCGGCCGTCAGCTCCTCTCCCCGCAGGCGCTCACATCCGTACCGGGTCACGGCGAAGGCGACCAGGGCCCCCGAGATCATCAAGGCCACACCCCAGACGAAGTCCTGATTGGCAAAAAAGGAAAGGCTGAGCGCAGAGGGAATGCCCAGCAGATAGCTGACGACCGCCACCAGCAGCACCGCTCTGGATCGGGTCAATCCGGCATCGACCAGAACCCGGGCCTGCAGTTCCAGCATGGCCATCAGAGAGCTGAAGCCGGCCAGCGTAAGTCCCAGGAAAAACAGAATGGATAGGGGAATCCCCAACGACATGCGGGCGAAGAGCTGCGGCATCCAAATCAACGTCAGACCGGTGGAAGCGGGGCCGCTGGAACGCAGAACCTCGAGAGTCTCCTGCCGGGAGAGGGTCATCTCCGTCTGAAGGACCGAAAAGACCGTTCCAAATACGATCAGGGCCGCCAGCAAGGAAACCAGGTTGTTGCCGATGCCCGTCAGGATCGCATTCTTGACGATGGGCTGTTGCCTCTGCATATAGGCGGCATAGGTCAGGAAGAGCCCCCAACCGGCTCCGGTGTCCCAGGCATTCTGACTGAGGGCCTCCAGCCAGATTTTCGGCTGGAGCAATTGCTCCCAGTCGGGAGTAAAGAGGTAGGCCACGCCCGCCCAGGAACCGGGAAGTGTCAGGGCGCGGACCAGCGAGATCAGGACGATTGCCAACAGTGTGGGAATCATCCAGCGGTTGAGGCGTTCGATGGAGCGGATCCCTCGCCAGATGGCCAGGGCGCAAAACACCAGGGCGAGGAGGTGGAAGAAGGAGGGCCATGCCGAGGCCTGGAAGCGGTTCCAGGTCGAGAAGGCAGCCTCGGTGGAGAGCGGCAGTGGTGCGGTGACCGTCTGCAGCAGGTAGTAGAGACACCACCCCACCACCACCGCATAGTAGAAAGTGATGGCGGCCGAGACAAAAGCGACGAAGCCACCGGTCCAGGTCAGGTTTCGGCCCCCAATGGCAGCCAGCGCCTCGACAGGGCCCTTGCGACTGCGCCGGCCAATGGCGTATTCGGCCACGATCAAGGGGATGCTCCACAGAAACAGAAACAGCACCCAACTGACCAGAAAGGCGCCCGCGCCGTGCTCGCCTCCGTTTTGAGCGGCGATGCGGGGGAACCTCCAGATGTTTCCGGTCCCCACGGCCACCCCCAGGACACTGAACAGAAGGCCCCATCGGGTAGAAAATCGTTGATGGATGCTGCTGTCAGCGTGATCGGATATGCTCAAGACGTTCTCAGTACTGTTGGAAGGAAAGCGAGGGCGTCTGGGCGCGGATGGGAAACGGTGGGTCGGCCGGCATTACAGGGTGACCCTGCGGGAGCTTTCGACGAAGCTCATCTTGAGGTCGTGTAGACATCGATCCAGGAGCCGCGTTTCATCGGGTTGCAGATTTCCCTGGGTCTTGTCTTTCAAGATCTCGAGGATATCGATGGTTTGCCGCGCCGCCGGGAGATTCTTCTCTACCTTTTGGGTTGCAGGATCGGGGACCAGACCCATCTGGAGCATGGCCGTGGTGGTGAGAGACAGAACCAAGGTGGGAAAGTCCATTTTGGGTTCCCGGCTGTCCTGGCCGACCACCGGAGACGAAGCGCTCGCGCCGGCTCTCTCCTGGCCCTGGGCGGCACCCGACGCGCCGGCAGGACCGGCGGGCCGGCTGGGAGCCTCCTTGGCCGAGTCCCGTAACTCCCCCTCTTCGGTGAACTTGCGACGATCGGCAACCCTGAAGCCACTGTCTTCTTCAGCCATGGGACCTCTCTTAAGGTGTTTAATTTGAATAGCCTATAACGCCAACTTCCAGGGAGCCCGGTAGTTCACGCCCGTCATGGCTTCCGCTTCAGGGTCGCCGATCACCTGTTCCTTGTCGACGTCCCAGCGGACCTGACGTCCCAGGCGCTGGGCGATATTGCCCAGGTGGCAGGCAATGACCGAATTGTGCCCGATTTCGACATCCGCCACCGGCGTCTCTCGGGAGCGCATGCAGTCGAGGAAGTTCTGCACGTGGTCGGGGGCATAGTCCCGTCCGACCCTCTGCCGGGGCAGCCCCGCCGCCTTGTAGGTGCGCCGCCTGCTGTCGATTCTCCGCGTTTCGGGAAAAACCTCCCAGCCGAAGCGATCCACTACCAGAACCCCGTCCTCTCCGTGAAAGGCAACCCCGTGCTCCCGTGCCTCCGGTCCGCGTCCCACGCCCAGGGCGTGTTCCCAGATCATGCTGAAATGGGGAAAGGCCCAGGTGACCTGCTGGGTGTCGGGAGTCTCCATGGCGTCGTCGGGATAGGCAAATTTTCCTCCGGCTGAGAATGCAGCGGAGGGAGCCTTGACCCCCATGCCCCAGTTGGCGATATCGACCATGTGGGCCCCCCAGTCGGTCATCAGCCCTCCCGAGTAATCCCAGTACCAGCGGAAGGTGAAATGGAACCGATTGGGGTTGAAGGGTTGGCGTCTGGCTGGACCCAACCACAGGTTGTAGTCCACCCCGGCGGGCGGGGGACCGTCGGGAGCCTTGGGGGTGGCTCCCTTCCAATCCAGGTAGGCCCAGGTCCGAACCAGGCGAATCCGGCCAAGTTGCCCGGATTTCACATACTCCACCGCCTGAGCGAATTGGGGGGCGCTTCGTTGCTGAGTCCCCACCTGGACCACTCGCTGGTAGAGGCGAGCAGCCCTGACCATGGTTCGCCCCTCCTGAATGGTCAAGGAGAGCGGTTTCTCCACGTAGATATCCTTGCCGGCTTGACAGGCCGCCACCGATTGGAGGGCATGCCAGTGATCGGGCGTCGCCACGATGACGGCATCCAGCTCCTTCAAGTCCAGGACCCGGCGAAAGTCCCTGGTCTGCAAGGGCGCGGGACCATTAGCAGCTTCAATCGAACGCAGTGCCTTCCCGGTTTGCCCATCGTCCACGTCGCAAAGGGCCGCGCAACTGACCCCGTCCACCTTGAGGAAAAGTTCCAGGAGCCTGCGGCCTCTTCCCCCGCATCCGATAAGGCCAACCCGAATCCTGTCGTTGGCGCCCAGGGCATCGGAATGGGCTGGAGACCCCGCCCGCAGGGGCGGACTGGATGCAAGGTAACCGGAGGCGCCCACTCCGGTGATTCCAATGGACTGGCGCAGGAAGTTTCGGCGGCTCTGATGGGTCATGGGTATTCCCCTGGATTCAAGCGAATATCGGTGCCACGACCGGTGATTTGAGGCTCGATCCCGTGGTCCCCGAAGTATCCAATGGTCTTCCGCAATTACCGGCTGTGAGAATACCCGCTTTTGGGGAACCTCGCAACCGGCGCGGGAATTCACGGGATCTGCGTCACGCGAAAGACTTCAGCACACCAGAACCTTGCTGAAACGAGCTGGTGTTACCGCCTACCGCATCTGCCGGTCCGTTTTCCGCCCCCCCACCGCATCAGCCTTCGCCATCCGGCGCTGCTTTGCGGCGTCGCGTATGCCCCCCTCCGCATCAGCCTTCGCCTGCGGCTCGGCTTCTGCGACT
>JAPVWS010000191.1 GCA_027493295.1 Candidatus Versatilivorator vitaminiformans
CGGCACCGAGAGCGGCGTGTCCGATTTTGACCGGGCGGGCCGGATAGCCGCCGGCGACAGCGAAGGCATCAACAATCATGCGACCAATAACCCAATGCGCTAGATTATAAGCTGACCGATTCCCTGGGGCGGCGTTGGCGTCGCCATCTACTGGGAGCCGCCCTTTTGCGCGATATGCTCCCTCAACCGACCAAAGGAGGTGTCGATCGCCCGCGCAAGGTGGGTCCAGTGCACCCCTACCTGCACCCATAGAACCCCCTTGCTCACCCACGCCATGAGCGCCTCGGGATCGTCCGCCAGGCCAATGCCGGGGGCAACACCCGCCTTGCGCGCTGTGTTTACCACGGGCTCGATCGCGCTCTGCACCTCGGGGTGCTGGGGATTCCCCCTTGGGCCCATGGAGCCCGCCAGATCGTCGGCCCCGACCACGATCGCCTTCAGGCCCAGCACCTCCATAATCTCGTCCATTGCGTTGACCACGTCGACGTGCTCGATCTGCCCGGGCGAGGGGGCCAGCCACGATTGGAGCCGTGTGTCCTACGCCACCGGCGACAGCCGCTCGACCTTGATCTGGTCGGCTTGTTTCATTGCTTGGGCCAGGTCGTAGGCCGCCTGCAGGCGGTACCAGGTGTTCGCGTCCCCGCCGAAGGCCTTGTCGAGGCGAATTGCCATCTCCGGCGAGATCCCTGAATGGCCATTGACGACATCGGACAACTGCTTGCGACTGACCCCGAGCTTCCGCGCGGCCTCCGTCACGCTGAGTCCGAGTGGCTCAAGGCAGTCGTGACGCACGGACAGACCCGGATGGGGTGGGTACTTCATCGGCATATCATGGTCCTCCTTCAGTGGTAGTCGACCAAGTCCACGTCGCTGGCATGCACACCCTCGAAGCGAAACACAACGCGCCAGTTGCCGGACACGCTTACCGCCCAGAAACCGGCAAGTTCGCCCTTCAATGGATGCAGCCGATAGCCCGGCAGATTCATGCTCCCGGGTCCTGCCGCTTCGTCGAGACGTGCCAGAATTCGCTCAATCTTGGCCGCGTATGCCGGAGGCACTCGCCGCGGGTCTCCCTTCTCATAGAGATGCTGGAGACCCTTGTGCCGGAAGCGGACAATCACTCATAAAGTGTAACCTGTCACCTCCCAGATTACAATCGTTGCTGCCTTTACGAACCTCACGCCATATCGAGCTTGCCGCACTTTCCGGCGCTCGTTTCCTCTTGGCCCGGCCTTGCTTTTCGACGCACGGACCACATGACATGCCTTTCATTGCGGCTTACTCGCCTTTCGGATTCCACGAATGGGGCTTGCCCAGGTTGGCGACGGTGCCACTATCAATGTAATATTGGGTTTCCGATTATCTCCGGGCATTGGGCAGGGGTTTGGCCAACGTTTCGGAGTTCAAGAGAGCGGGGGTGATGGATGTCTCGGAGATCGGAAGTGCTGGACCTAGCGAGGAGCCGCGGAGGACGAGAAAGACCGCCGAAGCGGTGGAGTGCGCAGCAGTAGGCCGAGCTGGCGTTGCGGCTGCTGCGCGGCGAAGACACGGCGAGGTCAGCCAGAAGGTTTAAGTTGCGTCATAATCGGCAGATTCCTTAAGGAGAGACGAAATGACTTCCAACCAATATTGGTGGCCAGATCAGTTGAATCTGAAGATACTCCGCCAAAACTCCATCCTGTCCGATCCGATGGGCAAGGATTTCGATTATGCCGAGGCGGTCAAGACCCTTGACGTCGATGCGCTGAAGAAGGAAATCGACCAGGTGATGACGACCTCGCAAGACTGGTGGCCGGCCGACTACGGTCACTATGGGCCGCTCTTTATCCGCATGACCTGGCACGCCGCAGGCACCTACCGCATCAGCGACGGGCGGGGTGGCGGAGGATCCGGCTACCAACGCTTCGCGCCCCTCAACAGTTGGCCCGACAACGCCAGCCTGGACAAGGCCCGCCGCTTGCTCTGGCCGATCAAGCAGAAGTACGGCCGGAGACTCTCGTGGGCCGACCTGATGATCTTCGCCGGCAACTGCGCCCTGGAGTCGATGGGATTCAAGACCTTCGGCTTCGGCTTCGGGCGCCCGGACGTCTGGGAGGCTGACGAGACGGACTGGGGTTCCGAGACGACGTGGCTCGACGATCAACGCCACGACGCTGCCGGTGACCTCCAGGGACCCCTTGGCGCCGACCACATGGGCCTGATTTACGTGAATCCGGAGGGGCCGAACGGGAATCCGGACCCGGTCGCCGCAGCACGATACATTCGCCAGACGTTCAAACGAATGGCGATGAATGACGAGGAGACGGTTGCGCTTATTGCCGGCGGACACACCTTCGGTAAAGCTCATGGTGCCGTCGCCGAGGACAATGTCGGTCCCGAACCGGAGGGGGCCGGCATGGAAGAGCAAGGCCTCGGCTGGAAGAACCGCTTCGGCAGCGGCAAGGGCAGCGATACCTTCACCAGCGGCCTGGAAGGCGCCTGGACCAATAACCCGGTGAAGTGGGACAACAATTTCATGGAGAACCTGCATGCCCACGAGTGGGAGCTGACCAAGAGCCCTGCCGGTAAATGTCAATACGCTCCCAGGAATGCCGCTGAAGTAGCTACGGTGCCGGACGCGCACGATCCGTCGAAGAAGCACGCCCCCATGATGCTCACCACGGACCTTTCACTGAGGGAAGACCCGGCTTACGCACCGATTTCCAAGCGCTTCCTCGAAAACCCCGCGGACCTGGAAGACGCCTTTGCCAAGGCATGGTTCAAACTGCTCCACCGGGACATGGGACCCCGCAGTCGGTATGTCGGGCCCCTGGTTCCTGCAGAGCCGCAGTTGTGGCAAGATCCCGTTCCCGACGTCGATCACGAGTTGATCGGGGACCAGGATATCGTTGACCTCAAGGCCAAGGTCCTCGCCTCGGGATTGTCCGTTTCCCAACTGGTCTCGACCGCCTGGGCCTCGGCGGCATCCTACCGCGGTACCGACAAACGCGGCGGCGCCAACGGGGCGCGCATCCGCCTCGCTCCGCAAAAGGAGTGGGAAGTAAACGACCCGGCCGCGCTCGGCACGGTGCTGCAGACGCTGGAGCAGATCCAGGCGGATTTCAACAGCTCGCAGAGCGGCGGGAAGAGGGTTTCTCTCGCTGACCTGATCGTGCTGGCCGGGAGCGCGGGTGTCGAGCAGGCTGCCCGGAACGCCGGGCACGACGTGCAGGTCCCCTTTGCACCGGGGCGCACGGACGCCTCGCAGGAGTGGACCGACGAGGAGTCGTTTGCCGTGCTCGAACCCACCGCGGACGGTTTCCGCAACTACCTCCAGGCA
>JAPVWS010000192.1 GCA_027493295.1 Candidatus Versatilivorator vitaminiformans
GATCCGGGCCACGAGCTCGGTCGGGGAGAACGGCTTGACGATGTAGTCGGCCGCCCCGAGTTCAAGCGCCCGCGCGACGGTCTCGTCGTTCCCGTAGCCCGAGATGAAGATCACCGGCAGTTCGGCGAGTTCGGGGATCCGCTTGAGGAGGTCGATGCCGTCGGTGCCGGGAAGGACCAGGTCGAGCAGTACGAGGTCGGGCCGTTCGGCCTCGATCAGGCACTCCAGCTCCGCCGGATCGCCCGTCGCTAACGCGGTCCAGCCAACCGTAGCGAGCGCGTCGCGGACGAAGCGCAACATCAGCGGATCGTCGTCGAGCACGAGCACGCGGGTGCGCTCGCGCCGTGAAGGGCCGGATCTTTCCGGGCCGCCCAGGCCCGGTGGCGCGGCCTCGTCGGCGGCCGCCGGTAGCGTGAACGTGAAGCGCGCGCCGTGGCCCGGCCCGCCGCTCTCGGCGCGGATGCGGCCGCCGTGCGCCTCGACGAGCGCCTTCGAGATCGCGAGCCCGAGGCCCGTGCCTCCCTTGTGTCCGGCGCGCTTGCGGAACAGGTTCGGGAACTCGTCGGGCGGGATCCCTCCCCCCTCGTCGGAGACCGAGATCGCCACGTATACGCCATCCTGCACGGCTGAGACCCGGATGGGGAAGGATTCGGAAGAGTGCCTCGACGCATTGGAAAAAAGGTTGTTGAGAACCTGGACGATGCGGAGCCGGTCGGCCAGCACCCGAGGCAAATCGGCCGGCAGGTCGATCAGGAGCGTGTGCTGACCGCCACCGCTCAGGAAGGTCTTCCTGGCTTGTTCCACCAGATCGGCCACCTCTGCCGGCTCCGTCGTGACCGACAGAGTACCCGCCTTGATATGCCCTGCATCCAGCAGGTCGCTGATCAGGCCCCGCATGTGATCGGCCTGTTGTTCGATGATGCGGAAAAACTGCAGTATCTCGGCAAGGTTCGGGGTGCGGGAGGCGTCCAGCACGGTGGTGGCCGAGCCCTTGATGGCGGCCAGCGGCGCCCGCAGTTCGTGACTCACAAGACTCAGAAACTCGGCTCGAGACCGCTCCAACTCTTCAAGCGGAGCCAGGTCCTGCAGGGTAACCACGACCGACTCGACCGCTCCGTCGGCTGCCTGGATCGGTGTCGAGTTGACCAACGTGGTGACGCTCCGGCCTGTGGGCGCCGTGAGCGTCATTTCCTCACCGCGCACGGTTTCGCCGCTGCTCAGTTGCTGCGCCAGCGGGAACTCCGCCAAATTGACCTCCCGCCCGTCGGCACGCCGGCAGGTTATCATTCTCAACAGCTCTTCGGGCGGCTGCCTCGGCATGTCCAAGCCCTGGACAACTCGCCGCACCTCCCGATTGATCGACACGGGCTTGCCGGTTATGCCGTCGAAGACCACGACCCCCACCGGCGAGGTCTCGATCAGGGTCTCCAGGTCGGCCCGTGCCCGCCGCTCGTCGCGATGGGTACGGGCGTTGGCGATGGCGGCCGCGGCCTGGGAGGCGAACAGCACCAGCATCTCCTCGTCGCCGCTGGTGAACTCCTGGCCGCCTTCCTTGCCGGCAAGGAAGAAGTTGCCGACGTAGTCGACCCCATGCCGTATCGGCGTGACCTGTAGCGTCTTCGACCGCATCAGATCCGAAGAGAAGCCGAGCGCCCGGACGTAGGTGGGCAGGTCTGCCAGCCGAAGTGGCGCGTCGAGCTCGCGAAAGTGCGCGAACAGCCGTGGTCCGTCCGTCCAGGCAACCATCTGCTTTTGATTCTCGGGCGCGATGCCGGAAGTGACGAACTCCTGGACCCGTCCGGCTTCGTCGACGGTGACGATCACGCCGTATTGGGCCCCGGTCAGGGCACGGCCGCTGTCGACGACTTCCTGCAGCACGGTGTCGAGATCGAGGCTGACGCTGATGCGCAGGACGGCGGCACTCAGTCTGGAGATGCGCTCCTGGAGCGCCTCGATCTGACGCCTCTGTTCATCGGATTGATTCATTTCTCAACCTTGCCATCGGCCACTTGCGTGCGATCTGTTCCTACTGCACCGTTACAACGATGCACAAGCCGCTCGCTCACTGATTGGCGCGTTCTTGACACCATCGTTTGCCCTGCACCTCCCTCCTTCACTCCGAAGACGTCTTTACCGAAGATTGGCGAGAGGAGTTCGCGGTCGCCCGACCGGGATCCCGATCTGCCGCTCCAGGTTTTGGCTGCGCTGACGGAATCGATACGTTTCCGGGTCATTGTGACGGTGTCCTTACTAGCAATTGAGCCTTTCGCAAAATTTGGCAACCAGTGGGATCTTGTTGTTGAGCGAGGTAGGGGAGGTTGGGTGAGCAGAAGGACAAGACCACGCTCTGTGGTATCAGGTATGCGCCTGAACCACAGGATGAATGGAGAATGAACGTACCCCTCAGACAAACGCTATCACGACATCGGTTCACGTTTCAACGGGAGTTGTTCCCCTGGCCGGAGGAGACCGTGGGGTCGCTGGGGGGAGCTACCGGCAACTGGTGCGGGTGTTGGAACTGGTGCAGCCCAAGGAGTTGAGCCGTCTCCAGAAACAGGCCTCGATGACGTCGGAGAAAATGCTGCAGGAGTTGCCCAAGACCTGCGACAACGGCGTCAAGTTCACCGGGAAGGGGTATCTGGAGAGATGGACCGGCGACGAGCCTCCGTTGCCGTTGCGGCCACGGATCCCGACCAGATCCTGGCGGATTTCCTCCCGCGGTCTGTCGGACCATGCAGGGCGCTTCTCGACGGCCGGGAGCCCCTTGGTGGTTTCCTCCGCTCACTGACAGGCACGATCTCAAGCCGGCCGCCGAGGGCGCGGCACAGAGCGTCGAGGCGGGGGTAGGCGCTGCGGGGCATCTTGCGGACCGTGTCGACGCTGCCTGTGGCACGCAGTGACAGCTGGCGGTCAGATACTCTAGAGCTGTCGACGAGGTCCGGAACGGGTCGCTTGAAGTCCGCGGTCGAATCGGAAGGACTCTGGCGGTTGTTCTCCCCCGCACTGTCGGGCATCTGCCGAAACCATTGCCGTAACTGCTGTTTCATCGGTCTTGCTCGATCTTGATGGGACGGGCCACAGGGCAATCCGAACCACGCCCACTCCGTGCCTGGCCGCGGTCGAGCTCGGTCGCTGCCATACGGTCCGGAGGCGGATCAGCTCTCCCAGCGAGTCTTCCATCCACCAAAGGCTGCGTTAGACAACCAAGATCAGGAACAGGAAAACCAGGGGCGATCATGGCCGGCTAGTCGGCGATGAGGTCGATGGCCTTGCCAAGCATGTCGGAGTTCTACAGGTGACCGGGACCGAGCCCTCTGCGCAGCCGCCTCTTCGGCAGACGGGGCCGATTCCGGAGATCTCCACTTCGGTTGCCTGACGCACTTCCCGGGTCAGGTCGCTCTCACCTTCCTGCAAAATCACTGGGGTCGTGGCGGAAAACCTTCAAGCAACGTCACTTCTACCGTTTGGGTCACCTCCCGTCTGGGATTGCGGGCAGTCAGCGTATAGGTGGTGGTTTCGGTCGGACTGACGGTCACGCTGCCGGCTTTGGGGTCGACGGCGCCGATTCCGGAGATTTCCACCTCGGTCGCGTTGAGGACGTCCCAGTCCAGAGTGGTTTTCTCACCGATTCGGATGTGAAGCGGCTCGGCCGTGAAGCTCTTGATCGTGATCCGGGAATCAGCCGTGCTGACCATCACGCTGTCTGTTCCCACTCCACCGTGATCGTCCTTGACAGTCAGGCGAAAGTGATAGGTTTGCCTCTCTTCGGCCGTGAAGCTGGTTTGAGAGGAGGTCACGGAGTCGAGAGCCACCACAGGACCGCTGACCTGCTCCCAGGCAAAGGAAATAGGATCGTCGTCCGGGTCGTAGGAAGCCGAGCCATCGAGCATGATGGCGCCGGACTCGACGCCCATTTGGTCCGGCCCTGCGTCGGCCACCGGTAGATCATTGCCGGTCCGGACGGTGCGCGTACGCACCTCATAGCGGACCTTGGGGACGTTGACAGGCACGGGACCCTCGGTCCTGGCGTAGTGTTTCGGGTTCAGCCACTTGCCGAACTCAAGGCCAACCGTGAAGCTTGCCCTGTTGCTGCTGGAGATTAGGGTCTCGTTGAGGCCGCTGGAGAGCGTAACGGCAATATGGTCGGTGATCGGATGAACATAGCGAATGCTTCCGCCGACGCTATTGCTGTCGAAGCGGCGGAACTGGGTCGCGAAGTCGCCTTCGAACCAGGAATCTCCCCATGCGCCAATAGCTGTCGAGACGCCCAGTTGATCCACGATGCTCAGGAAAGTCTCTTCGACTCGGTTCTGGCCCAGGAAACGGCTATTCAGGATGGCGCCGTCGAGGAACCCCTTGGTCCCGAACAGTCCCACCCGGCCTTGGGAGAAGAGGTAGTCGAGGGTCCCGGCGGCCTGGCCAAGGGACCCGCCGTGGCTGAATTCTTGGAACTTTACGTATTTGAAGCTCGAGAAGACCCCCGCTTGCATCGGTCCGAAGCGGTTGACGATCCCCAGATCGAACTGCCCCTCGTTCCGGCGGAAGCCGTGCCTGAAGTCGCCCTGCGCCTGGACGGCATGACGTCCGCCGAACGGTAGGAACACCTGGCCTTGGGCTCCCACGGTCAGGTTGCCGTCTGGCGAGGCGGGTCCTGCCATCAGATTGTAGCGCGCGTATTTTTCCGAGGGCTTCGGGGTCTCCTCACCGATCATTTGGCGCACTCGGCCCTCGGTGACGGGCGCAGGCGCGGCAGCCACCTCGGTTCCCAGCACCCGCTGTGCTTGCTTGAGTTTGTCGAAGTCGTCTTTGAGGGATTGGTGTTCAACCGCGAGTTTTTGGTATTGGTCCTTGAGATCCTCCAGCGCGGCCAGGATCTGATCGAGTTTCTTCATCTCCTTTAGAATCTGATCGCAACATCCTTCCTGAGCGTTCCGCCCTTTTCCGATCGACGCGATCGCTTCCTGGACTCCTTGATCGCTGACAACGCGACCTGCCCCATCAGTGACCCTGATCTCGACGCGGCGGTTCATCCAGCGACCCGTTCGCAGTGTGTTGTCGGCGGCTGGCCGCCGCTCACCGTGGGCTCCTATCTTGATCTGCTCCGCCGCTGCTCCGTACTTGACAAGAAAATCGCGCACCGCCTCGGCGCGTCTGCGACCCAGATTCATGTTGTAGCCGGCCGAGCCGATGCTGTCAGCGTGGCCCTCCAGTTTGACGCGGTAGTCAGGGTGCTGCTCCAGCAGTTCGGCCAGGCGCAGCAGGCTGGGGAACCCGTCGGTGAGGACCGACCGGTTGGTCGCGAAGTTGATTTCTTCCCAGTCACCGTTTTCTTGCTGGAGCTGTTGACTGACCGACGGCGTTGCTGAAAGGCAGATGGCAGCGCAGAGATACAGTAGTTGTTTGCCCATCAAACCAATACTGCGTTCGGAGACGTTGGATCCATCATTTTTCGGTCCAGCGGTGTCAAGTGATTTAGGTTCAAGCGAATTTTTTCCCATGTGTCTTTCGTGCCGACCTTTCTGAGTTCAGTTCGGTGGGTGGATGCCTTCGGTCAAGTTGTCTTCAGGGGTGCGGTTCAAGCCGGTTGCGACGAGTCAAGCGATGAATACGATACTTCATCAGGCGTTCGACAGCGCAAGTGATAGCTTACGCTTTGAGTCTCACTGCAGCAACCTTGTGACAATCCCATGGGGCGACTCCTGAAGCTGGTGGAGGGTGATTTCCCGCGGAAAAACTTACTTCGCCAACACCCTGTGCCTACTCATTGCTGCCACCTCGAAGGTTGAGAAACTCCGTCAACACCCCCTAAAAATCAAGCTTGTGTGAAGACTTCGGGAAGTTCTGAACCCATAGAGTGAAATATATGTGAAGCGATGCTTCCCGGTGTTATTGTTCAGATTCGGAAAGTTCGGGGGCTGCTCCAAACCGATCTCCACCGAGGCAACCGGCGGCTGTCTCCGATCGGGTCCGCATCGGAGGGAGGAACGGCCATTGCCCAATCCCGATACACTGAAGCGAGAAAACGAGGCGCTGCGGAACTGTATCTCCAAGCTGAGCGCGGCCAGCTTGCGCATCAGCGCCAGCCTCAATCTTGCAACGGTCCTGCGCGAGGCCGTGGAATGCGCCTGCGAGCTCACCGGTGCCCGCTACGGTGTGATCGCAACCATCGACGAATCCGGGAAGATTCAGGAAGTCGTCACCGCCGGTTTTACGCCCGAGGAGGAAGGTCGACTCCTGGACTGGCCCAACGGGGTGCGGTTGTTCGAACACTTCCGCGACCTCTCGGGACCGGTCAGACTGCGGGACCTGCCCGACTACGTCCAGTCTCTCGGCTTCTCTTCGAAGTTGGTTCTGTCGAAGACCTTTCAGGGAACGCCCATGTATCACCAGGGCGTCAACTTCGGTAACTTCTTTCTGAGCGGGAAGGAAGGCAGCAGGGAATTCACCAGCGACGACGAACAGGTCCTGGTACTGTTCGCGTCGCAAGCGGCAGCGGCAATCGCCAACGCTCGCGCCCACAGGGCTGAGCAGCAGGCGAGGGCGGATCTGGAGGCGCTGGTCGAGACCTCTCCGGTGGGGGTGGTAGTCTTGGGTGCCGGCACCGGACACCCGTTGAGGTTCAACCGGGAGGCAAGGCGGATCGTCGAGGGCCCGCGCCCGTCGGGCCAATCCCCTGAGCAACTCCTGAAGGCCATTACCTGCCGGCGTGCCGACGGCCGCGAAATTGCTCTGAACGAATTCCTGTTGGCGCAGGAGTCGAGTGCAGCCACCACGGTGCGCGCCGAGGAGATCGTGCTCGAGGTTCCCGACGGCCGTAGCGTGAGGACGTTGATCAATGCCACTCCGATCCGCTCCGCCGACGGCGAGGTCGAATTGCTGGTAGTGACCATGCAGGATCTGGCGCCGCTGGAGGAGTTGGAACGATCGCAAGCCGAGTTCCTGAGCCTGGTTAGCCACGAACTGCGGGCTCCGTTGACTTCGATCAAGGGATCGACCGCCACCGTGCTGGGGGCCTCACCACCCCTGGTGCCTGGCGAGATGCGCCAGTTCTTCCACATCATCGATCAGCAGGCCGATCACATGCGGGGCCTGGTCAGCGATCTGCTGGATGCCGGGCGCATCGAGACGGGCACCCTGTCCGTGGCCCCCGAGCCGGCGGAAGTGGCCAACCTGGTAGAACTGGCCAGAAACACCTTCCAGAGCGGGGGAGGCAAGCACACCATTCTTGTCGACCTGCCTCCGAACCTGCCCCCGGTGCTGGCCGACCGGAGGCGCATCGTCCAGGTTCTGAACAACCTCTTCTCCAACGCCTCCAGGCACGCTCCCACATCCTCTCCGATCCAGGTGGGTGCGATGCGGCATGGCGTTTACGTGGCCATTTCGATCTCCGACGAAGGCAAGGGCGTGCCGCCGGACCTGCTACCCTACCTGTTTCGGAAGAACACGCGGGTCGGCGCCGACGATGAGGAGCATGGGATCAGGGGGTTGGGACTGGGCCTGGCCATCTGCAAGGGGCTGGTGGAGGCCCACGGCGGCCGAATCCGGGCCGAGAGCGGCGGGAAGGGTCAGGGCACGCGGATTATTTTCACCATCCCGGTGGCCGAGCAGACCGGACACAGCGTCGCACGCGAATCGGTCCGAGGCGCCCCCCGCTCGCTACGGAAAGGGAATGACCCCAGGCGCGTTCTGGTGGTGGACGACGATCCCCAGACGCTCCGCTACGTTCGGGACGCTCTCACGGAAGCGGGCTATTCCCCCCTGGTGACCGGCGACCCGAGGGAAGTATCCGACCTGGTCAAGACCAAAAAGCCCCACCTGGTCCTGCTGGACCTGATGCTGCCCGGCACCGATGGCGTCGAGTTGATGGAGCGCCTTCCCGAGTTGGGAGACCTGCCGGTCATCTTCATCTCGGCCTACGCCAGGGACGAGACCATCGCCAAGGCCCTCGAAAGCGGGGCTGCCGATTACATCGTCAAGCCCTTCTCGCCGACCGAGCTGATTGCGAGAGTCCAGGCGGCCCTGCGCAGACTTGTCCAGCCGCCGGAACCCTTCCAACTGGGAGACCTGGCCGTCCACTATGAGCAACGCCGGGTGACGCTGGCGGGGCATCCCGTAGAACTGACGGCCACCGAGTACGAACTGCTCCGCGTACTGTCAGGCAACGCTGGACGGGTAACGACCTACGATTCGCTGCTGCGTCAGGTGTGGAGCGGAAAAGACACTGGTGACTCCCAATCGGTGCGTGCCTACGTGAAAAGACTGCGGCGCAAGCTCGGCGACGACGCGGCCAAACCCGAATACATATTCAACGTACGCCAGGTCGGCTACCGCATGCCCAAGCCGAGCGACCTGTGAGGGCATTGTGCGCTGACTGCTATTGGTGAGGACGGCGGCTTAGAACCTCCCTCGATTCCAGGTTCGCTTCGATTTCCTGCCGGGTCCGCCATACCGGACGCAGCTGCTTGCGGGCAAACAGGGCCAACTGGTCGCCACGGTGGCGCGAGTCGGGTTGAGAGGCGTTTCCGTAGCTCAACAGGGCCTTCGCCCGAACCGGTTGGGAAAACTCCACCAGGGCCACGAAGGAATCGCCGAATAGTGCCCGGAAGCGGCCGTCTTTCTCCGGAGCAAACTCCAGGGAGCGAAATATCCCCATTCGGCTGGGGCCTCCGCTGGCCGGAAGGTCGCGCTCTCCAATTCTCAGGCGATAAACTTCTCCCCAGGGCACGTCCAGGGCGCCGAAACCTTCAATAGTGTTGCGGGCGGCTCGTTCCAGGGCGGCCACGGCAGCAGCGGGCTGGGCCAGCCCCCTGGGCGTGGTCAGGGGCTCCCGCTCCTGCCAGGGCGTGGCGAATATCCCCGTGCCCGCGTTCCGAACCCATTCGGCAAAAAGCACGGCGCCCCGGCTCTCCGCCTCGGCTTGTCGATCCCAACCCTTCAGCACCCGGGCCGCCTGTCGAGCCAGTTCGCTTGACCGCGGACCCACCGCAGCCGTCAGTTCGTCCAAAATGTGGTCGGCCATTTCCATCCGGGTGGAATGCTTGTAGCGGCTCAGGGATTGGAAGCTGATCTTCGGATCCTGCTTCAGCATGCGCAGCGATCGCTGAGCGCGGAAACGCAGCCTACGGGGGGCCAGATAGGCGGGGAAATCAACGGGGTTCAGCAGCCGGGGAAGGGTAGAGGTCCAGGGCGGATCGTTGGCGTTCTGCACCCACCCGTTGGAGGGGTCCACCACCCGTGGCAACTCTTCGTAGGGATGGGTCCGGGTCCAGAGCATATCCGGGCGGTCCCCGGGAACGACTCCCTGCCAATCCTGCCAGCCGCCTCCGGAGCGCACCGGTGTCCGTCCACCGAACAGGTAGAGAATGTGCCCCTCCCGATCGGCGTAGATCAGGTTGAAGATCGGAATCTGCAGCCGCCTCAATGCCGATTCGAACTCCCGCAGGCTCCTGGCCCGGATCATGTCCCAGTACTGCTCGAACATGTGGGGCTGATCCAGACCGACCAGCCGAACCGCAAAAGCCTTGTCGCCCTTGACCTCCAGGACCGGTCCGTGGACCGAGCGGCGCACTGCCAGGGAATTTCGGCTAATGGTCCCGTCCGGCTGGCGGACCCGGATGGACTGGGTCTCGGTCTCGAAGGCCCTGACGCCTCCATCCCAACGGTAGCCGCCTTCCACCAGGGTCAGCTCGAACAGGTCGATGCCGTCCATCGGATTGGTGGTATGGGTCCAGCCCAGGTGATCGTTGAAACCCAATCCCAGGATGGGCATTCCGACCAGAGTGGCGCCGTAGGCATCCACTTCCGGAGTCTTCCACTGAGCTTCGAACCAGGTAAAGAGCCCGCTCCAGGGCAGGTGGGGGTTGACCAGCAGCATGGCGTTGCCCCCGGCCGAACGCGAAGGGGCAATGGCCCATCCGTTGGATCCCGGGACCGGTTGCCCGGCTCTGCCGAAAGTGACCTCTCTTCCAACAAAGGAGAGGTGGATCACCCGCTGCAGGTGCCCCAGCACATCGGTCGGATCCAGGGGCAGCACGGCCTCCAGCTCGGGATCGATACTTTCCGGGTGCAATCGAGCATAGGCGTTCATCCCCTCCACAAACTGGTCCAGATACCCCTTGAACCGCGGCCTCTGCGCCAAGTACCACTGCCGGGACCGCTCGGGCACGCCCATGGTTCTCAGGTAGCGGTCGGAAACCAGGTGGGATTCTCCCCAATACTCCGCCGCCCGGCCGCGGGCCTCGCCGTAGAGCCGCAAGATCAAGTTGGCATGGTTTCTCATCTGGGCCCAGCCGAAGGCCCGGAATAACTCCTCGGCGTCGGCCGCATGGATGTGTGGCACTCCCCAGCGGTCCCAGAGGATTTCGGTCGGCCCTTGATTGCGCGGACCGCAGGCCCCAACCCCCAGTACCAGCGCCATCCCGGGCAGCAGGATCCACCGGCCCGGTACGCAACGGCTTCGGCTTCTCATCGCCGGCCTCCTTGAAAAGCTGATGTCACTTGGTTCCATCAATCTCCATTCTTCCAAAGATAATCACTCCCTGTCATTGCTATTATTGGAAGGCAGCCGAGGCTTTTTTCAATGATCGGGAGCACTCCATGAAATATCTGGTGACGGGCGCCACCGGATTCATCGGCGGCTGCCTGGCCAGGCAGCTCCTCCGGGCCGGACACGAGGTGGCGGCACTGGTGCGCAACCCCGGGGCCGCCGGGGACCTCGAGACCGACGGCGCCGTCCTCCACCAGGGAGACATCCGGGACAATTCCTCCCTGCGGGTTCCCATGAGCGGGATTGACGGCCTCTTCCACCTGGCCGCCTGGTACCGAATCGGAGTCAAAGACCGGGGGGAGGCCTACCGGATCAACGTGGAGGGCACCCGCAACGTCCTGGAAACAGCCCGGGAGCTGGGCGTTCCCAGGATCGTCTACACCAGCACCGTCGCCGTCTCCTCCGACACCGGTGGAAGGCTGGTCGACGAAGAATTCCACCACCAGGGTCCCTGGTTGACCGAGTACGAGCGAACCAAGTGGATGGCACACTACCAGGTGGCCCAACCCATGGCCGAGGCCGGCTTGCCCTTGGTCATCCTGCAGCCCGGCGTCGTGTACGGACCCGCTGACACCAGCGCCATCGGCACGGCCATCCGGCAGTATTTGCGGGGCCGGCTGCCCGCAACCCCTCAACGATCCACATTCTGCTGGGCCCATGTCGAGGACACCGCCGCCGCTCATCTTTTGGCCATGGAACAAGGCCGGCTGGGCGAGAACTACATCGTCGCCGGCCCGGTCCACACCTTCCGGGAGTTCTTCGAATTGGCCGAGCGCCTGACCGGCATCCCGGCGCCCCGGATTCACCCGGGCCCCGGAGCCATGAAAGCCATGGCAGCCTGCATGAGACTGCTGGGCGCTTTCCTTCCTCTCCCGCCGGCGTTCGCGGCCGAGAGCCTTCGGGTCACGGCCGGGACCACCTACATCGGCGACAACCGCAAGGCCCGCCGCGAGTTGGGCTTCGTTCTCCAGCCGCACCAGCAGACCGGTGAACACCAGCATCATCCCGTTCGGCGCCATGGCCGCGTTCATCCCGCCGCCCGTCGGGCGCATGCAGGCCGCCACGGGCTCCGGCGGGCCATACTGGCCG
>JAPVWS010000193.1 GCA_027493295.1 Candidatus Versatilivorator vitaminiformans
CGACTACATGGAGAGGTTCGACACGCCCAACTTCGACCGCATGGCGGTCGAGGGCGCGCGCGCCGATGGGCTCATTCCGGTCTTCCCGTCGCTGACCTTCCCCGCGCACTACTCCATAGCGACCGGGCTGTACCCGGGAACCCACGGGCTCGTCAACAACACCTTCTATGACCGCGAGTTCGATAGCTTCTACTCCCTCTCCGACCGCGAGACCGTGGAAGACGGACGCTGGTACGGAGGCGAACCGATCTGGGTGACCGCGGAGAAACAGGGCATGGTGAGCGCGGCCTTCTACTTCGTCGGGTCCGAAGCCGACGTGCAAGGCATCCGTCCCAGCTACTGGAAGCGCTTCGATCCCATCATTCCCAACGAAGTGCGCGTGGACACGGTCCTTACCTGGCTCGGTCTCCCCGACGAGGAGCGGCCCCACCTCGTATCCCTGTACTTCGCCGAAGCGGACTATGCCGGACACCGATTCGGTCCCGGCGAGAGTCCGGAACTGGCACAGGCGGTTGCGCAGGTCGACCGGGCGCTCGGACGCCTTTTGGACGGCCTGGATGACCTCCCGCACGGCGACCGGGTCTTCGTCATTCTGGTCTCCGACCACGGGATGAGCGACATTCGGCCCGAAGGGCACTACGCGCTCGACGAAATCGCCGACCTGTCCGGGGCTCGACTGACGTCCGGCGGAACCGTGGGCATCCTCTTCGTGGAGGGAGGCAAGGAGCGCATCGACGAGCTGCGCACACAACTCGGCGAGGGGATGCCGAACGCAGAGGTCTACCGCAGCCATGAGGCTCCAGCGCGACTTCATCTGAACGGCCATCCCCGCTTCGGCGATCTGGTCGTGGTGCCGGAGGAGGGGTACACGATCGGCGTCGGCCCGCGCCGGGGAAGCAGTCGGGGGATGCACGGATGGGACCCCTCGTATTCGTCCATGCACGGCATCTTTCTCGTGAAGGGACCGGGAATCGAGCCGGCTACCCGGCTTCCCGGAATCGAGAGCGTGGACATCTATCCCTTCATGGCGCGCGTGCTGGAGCTCGAGGCTGCCGAGGGGATCGAAGGTGATCCCGGCGCCTTGGCGGCGCTGGCACGATGGTAAGGTTGACACGCTTCGCGGGATGCCTTTACCTTTCGCTTCTTGTTGCGGGGTGGAGCAGTCTGGTAGCTCGTCGGGCTCATAACCCGAAGGTCGCGGGTTCGAATCCCGCCCCCGCTACTTGGAAGCGCCGCCGAAATGGCGGCGTTTTTCCACGTAGCAGGACAGTTTGACGAGAGACAACACAGGAAACCGAGGCGGGAATCATGCCGCAAGCGACCGAAACCCGACGACCGTGGCCTTTCCGGAGGCCGGGCCGCGTGCGGGCGCTTCGCTGGTTTGCGTCCGATACGTGGTCGAGCCCGCGCGGGCGGGGAGGCGGGACTCGCCGGTAGCCCCCGGCGAACTCCCGACCCAGCCGCCCGCACCGAAAGGTTCGGGCGTTTTTTTGGCCAGGTAGCTCAGTTGGTAGAGCACGCGACTGAAAATCGCGGTGTCGGCGGTTCGATTCCGCCCCTGGCCATCTACCGGCTCACCGGCCGGAGGATGGCCGGTCGTGTGCGCGGGGGTCCGTAGCTCAACTGGTAGAGCACCGGTCTCCAAAACCGGGGGTTGGGGGTTCGAGTCCCTCCGGGCCTGTACAACTGGGGGGAGAGCCCTCATCGTCTAACGGCTAGGACACCACTCTTTCAAGGTGGCGGTCGGGGTTCGATTCCCCGTGAGGGCGTTTGGAAGGACGCGCGGAGAGCGCGGAGCAGGGGCTGTAGCTCAGTTGGTTAGAGTGCCGGTCTGTCACACCGGAGGCCGCGGGTTCGAGTCCCGTCAGCCCCGCTGCTTGTTTCTTGACAAATCGGGTCATCGGCGAAGGATCGGGGCCGTAGCTCAGTTGGGAGAGCGCCTGAATGGCATTCAGGAGGTCAGGGGTTCGATTCCCCTCGGCTCCATGGGGCCGCCTTGTCCGTGAAGGCGAGCACGCTCGGATGGCGGAATTGGTAGACGCGCAGGATTCAGGATCCTGTGGGGGTTAACCCCGTGAGGGTTCGAGTCCCTCTCCGAGCATGGCAGGTCCGGGTGCGGGTACCGTCGTCGGATACCGGCGCCCAACCGTGGTTGGTGCAGGACATTTGCCCACGTGCTGGAATTGGTAGACAGGCTGGTTTGAGGGACCAGTGTCGGAAACGGCGTACAGGTTCGAGTCCTGTCGTGGGCATTTTTCCGGCCGCCACAACGGCCGGCCGCTTCGGTGGAAGGCGGCAGGAAGCCGGCGAAAGCGGCAGGATACCAGCGCCCGTAGCTCAATTGGACAGAGCGCTTGACTACGGATCAAGAGGTTGGGGGTTCGAGTCCTCCCGGGCGTATTCCCCTTCGGGGGATGTCAAGGCCAGGATGGTTTTCGGCCTTGGGGGCGCGTAGCTCAGCTGGTTAGAGCGCTACGTTGACATCGTAGAGGTCAGAGGTTCGAGTCCTCTCGCGCCCATCGGTTGATACGATTCCGTGAAAGCGATTGCGCAGGGGCCGTAGCTCAGTTGGGAGAGCGCAGCGTTCGCAATGCTGAGGTCAGGGGTTCGATTCCCCTCGGCTCCATTCCTGGTTGGCCGGCGACGGTCGGCATGGCCGCCACCATAGCTCAGCTGGTAGAGCACGTCACTCGTAATGACGGGGTCGTCGGTTCGAATCCGACTGGTGGCTTGCGGCTTGCCAGCCTGGGCGGTGAGTGCGCAAATTGGTGTTTGCATGCCCCGTGGTGTAACTGGCAACACGTCTGACTCTGGATCAGAAGAGTCCTGGTTCGATCCCAGGCGGGGCAATTTTCGGAGGGGTGGCCGAG
>JAPVWS010000194.1 GCA_027493295.1 Candidatus Versatilivorator vitaminiformans
CCGAGCAGGTTTCTCCGGGGCCCAGCGTCAGGGTGATGTCGTCGACCACGGTGAGCAGGCGCTCGCCGCTCCGATAGCACTTGGTGAGTCGGTCCACTTGCAACACCGGAGGGTCAGGGACTGCGGGGGAATTCAAGAAGCGACCTCCGGAAATGGACGGGAATCCTTCGAGCGTGAGTATTCCAGGGTGAAATCGGACCGTCCGGTTCAACGCGAGAAGCGGAACCGAACGGCTATCCGCTGGGCCTTATTGTTGCACAGTTCCGCCTCGTTCATAATAGTATCGCCCACCTGGAGGTAGCTGGAGAGTGAAGAGTGGGGAGTGGTCAGCCGAGGGGCTCGGGAACAGGCAAACGCCTGATGACCTGACTGCGCTCGTTCGAAGGTCTGCGCCGAGACCGACAAGACGCTTTGGCTGTCGATCAAATAGCTCTTCACTCTCCACTATTCACTCTTCACCTGCTTGCGCCGCCGTCCCCTACGACGAGGCGGCTCACAAGGGGCAAACAGGGGTGTTCCAGACTAGAGGCAAACTGGTGAAACGCCTTTCGAACATCTTCTGCGCATTTCTGACCAGCGCCCTGTTTTCAGCCTGCTCTCCCGAACAGCCCTCTTCCCCGCGGCAGCCTGCCCTACAGGCCCCGGATCCACCCCCACTTCTTCATCCATCCGCCATGACCATCCTGTGCCTGGGCGACAGCCTCACCGAGGGCTCAGGACTGGATCGGTCCCAAGCCTTCCCTGCCCGGCTGCAGGAGAAAATCGACGCCCTGGATTGGAAGTTCAGGGTGATCAATGCGGGCCTGGGAGGAGACACTACAGCCGCCGCGCTGCGGCGGCTGGACTGGTTTCTGCAACGAAGGATCGATGTCCTGATCCTGGCCCTGGGAGGCAACGACGGACTGCGCGGCCTCCCGTTGGCGCAGATCCGCAAGAATCTCGGGGCGATCATCTCAAAGACCTCCGCCCGCTATCCCGAGGTGACGGTAGTGGTAGCCGGCATTCAGATCCCACCCAACTATGGAACGAGATACGTCCGGGAATTCAGAGATCTCTTGCCGGAGGTGGCGGCAAAGCATGGGGCTCTGTTGATCCCCTTTCTCCTGGAAGGGGTGGGCGGGCGACCCGAGCTCAATTTTCCGGACGGAATCCATCCCAACGGCCGGGGGCAGCAGATCGTGGCCGAAAACGTCTGGACGGTCATTGAACCGGTGCTGCGCAAACTCCATCGCGAAGCAAAAAATGTGACCTCTTCCCGACTGCATCCGTGGCAACCAACGGCGTCCCCAACCCGGAGCATTGGATGCGGCAGGGGTTAGCCCGCATTCCTCACCAGGGCGCTGAGCAAACCGTAGAAGCGTGTTCGTCTTTAACATCTTGCAGCGCTCTGTTGGAAGGCTTCAGCGTACCGACTGTGCTGGGCATGCCCTGGCTTGTCCTTTTCCCCTCAGCGCATCCATGCTCGCTCGACCGTAGTGACCGCTACGCTCTTCGCTCCCGAGCACGCGCTGAGGGGAAAATGCCACGGTCCGATCTCAAAAGCGGACAACTCACCATGGCTTTGCGCCGCAAACTCTGCACTGCCGGCATCCTGGCTCCGCTGGTTCTTGCCCTTGCCCTGCTTTCCTGCGGCGGATCCAGCGCCTTCAAGCGTGGCCTGGAGTACGAACAGCTCAAGAACTATGACGCTGCCCTGCAGAGCTACGAAGAGGCCCTGAGCGCCGACCCCGACAATGCCAAGTACCGCCTCTATTTTGAGCGGGCCCGCTTTCAGGCCGCCATGGCCCATTTCGACCGGGGCAGGCGCTTCAGGGGCGAAGGTCGTCTGGAGGAAGCCCTGCAGGAGTTCCGGCGGGCCGTGCAGATCGATCCTTCCATAGCGGCGGCCCACCAGGAAGTCGAGACGGTGGCGGCACTGATCCGAGACCGGGAGAGACAGGCGGAACAGGGAGAGCCGGAGGGCCCGAAAGAAGATCTATACCCTTCCCGGCAATTCCTGCCGGTGTTCAAACTCTCGGGAGAGGTTCGGAAAGCTTACGCGACCCTGGGGAAGGTCGGCGGCATCAACGTCATTTTCGCCCCCGACTTCAACCCCACCCCGCCGGAAGTCGAGCTCGATTTCATCGACGTGACCCTCACCGAAGCCCTGGATCTACTCGCCTTGCAGAGCAAGACCTACTGGTCCGTCCTCAAGGAAAACACCATTCTGGTCGCCGAGGACACCCAGCAGACCCGCCAGCGGTATCAGGAAGAGATCGTCAGAACCTTCCACCTGTCCAACGTGGGCGACAAAACGGACCTGGGCCAGATCGCCACCGCCCTGCGCTCCCTGCTCCTGATGAACAAGGTGGCCCAGATCGATTCCCAGAATGCCATCGTGGTGCGGGATACCCCCGACAAGATTGCAGCCGCCGAGAGGATCATCCGGTCCATAGACAAGTCCAAGCCCGAGGTCATGATCGAGGTGTACATCCTGGAGGTGGTGGGCACCGTCAGGCAGTTCCTGGGCTTGAGGCCGGGCCTTCCGAGCGCGATCAACGTCTCTCCCAACGGCCCCCAGGACGAAGGCGGCTCCAACGCCATTCGCCTCAGCGAGCTGGGACAGCTCGGCAGAGACAGTTTTTCCGCGACCATCCCCTCCATCCAGCTCGGCCAGCTCTACACGCGGGTCAAGGGCCGCGTGTTGCAGAACCCCACTCTGCGGGCTTCAGACGGCGAAGAGGCCACCTTCAAGGTCGGCACCCAGCAACCTATCGCGTCGGGAAGTTTTTCCACTGGAATCGGCGGGGGAACAGGTTTCGGGGGAGGCGCCTTCACCACTTTTACCACCGTGGATGTCGGAGTCACGCTGACTATCACTCCCCAGGTATTGCTGAATCGCGACATCTCCTTGGATATCGACGTCGCCTTGAAGACCATCAGCGGCTTTGAAACCCTGGACGGGAACCGTTATCCCATCCTGGCCAATCGCGAAATCAACCACGACATCCGGCTTCGGGAAGGGGAATCCAGCGTGGTGGGCGGAATCATCCAGCGTTCCGACTCGGTCACCGTGGACGGAATCCCCGGGCTGAGCAAGATTCCGCTGCTGCGATACCTCTTCTCCACCGAGGACAACAACATTTCGGATAACGAGATCATTGTCGTGATTACTCCCCGCATTGTTCGGCTGCCCGACATCCTGGAGCAGGACACTTCCCTGGCCTTGCTGGGATCCAGCAATACTCCCAAGTTTCTGGGATCTCCCAAGGAGCTCATCGGAGAGGTTCCGGCGCCCCACACGGAAAACGGTCAAACCGCGCCGCCCCGGGCAGGCAGCGGCTCGACCGTAACCGATGGGCCCGGGGCGACCCTGCAAGAGCCGCCTCCGTCAACCGATCGGCCGGCGCCGCGCCTGGCTTTCGTCAGGCTGGTCGGGCCCTCGGAACCGGCCTCGCGAGGCAGTCGGTTCAGGGTTGGCGTCTCGGTCGCCAATGCCCAACAGGTCCACGGGCTCTCCCTCAATTTCAGATTCAATCCGGAACGGGTACAGTTGGTGGATGTTCAAGGCGGCGGATTCCTTAGCAGCGACGGAATCTCGGTGGCGCTGGCCGAACGCCTGGAGAACTCACTGGGGCGAGCGGTGATATCGATGACCCGGCCCCCCGACAGCCCGGGTGTCACCGGATCCGGCGTGTTGATGAATCTCAGGTTCGAGGCCGTGGGGACCGGAGACGGCGCCATATCCTTCGGGCCCAATTCCGTCCTGCGCGACAGCGGGCAGGCGGTCATTCCCACCAGCCTTGCCGGCACCGAGGTAACCATTCAGTGAGGACGGTCATGTCCTTCTGCTCAATCAAGGCCACCTTCAGAAATCGCAGGTGCTCCGACCGGGGGTTGACGCTGGTGGAGCTGATCGCCACCGTAACCATCGTCAGCATCCTGGCCCTGGGCGCTCTGCCCTTGACCAAGGTGGTGATTCAGCGACAAAAGGAGGTTGAGCTCCGGCGAGCCCTGAGAGACATGAGAACGGCCATCGACCGCTACCACGACGCCGCCCTGGGAGGTCAGATCGAGATCAAGTTCGGCACCGATGGCTGGCCGCCCGACCTGGACACGCTGGTAGAAGGGGTGGACCAGCTCAACGCGGTCGACAAGCGTCTTCGCTTCCTGCGGCGCATCCCCACCGATCCCATGACGGGTGAGAAGGAATGGGGGTTGCGCTCCTCGCAGGACAGTTGGGATGCCACCAGCCACGGCGGCCAGAATGTCTACGACGTCTACAGCAGGAGCAACGGAACGGCCCTGGAC
>JAPVWS010000195.1 GCA_027493295.1 Candidatus Versatilivorator vitaminiformans
CCCTTCAAACTTCCTCCTTCAAACTTCATACTTCAAACTTCACCCTTCCTCCTTCAAACTTCAAACTTCCTCCTTCAAACTTCACCCTTCATCATCCTTGCGGACCGGTGGGTTCCGGGCATATGATGGCGCTTTTCGCGGCAAATCGAACCAAGGGAGGGTCTGATTTGAGTCGCCGAGTGCTTGTGAGCGTCTCCGACAAGGAGGGTCTGGAGGACTTCGTCAAGGGTCTGTTGCGCCTGGACTACGAAATTGTCTCTACGGGAGGAACGGCCCGGTTTCTGCGGGAGAGCGGGGCGCGGGTCACCGAGGTGTCCGAAGTGACGGGATTCCCGGAGATCCTGGGGGGGCGAGTCAAGACGCTGCACCCCAAGATCCACGGGGGCCTGCTGGGGATCAGGGAAGACCAGGAGCACCGGCGGCAGATGCGGGAGCAGGCCATCCATCCCATCGACATGCTGGTGGTCAACCTCTATCCCTTCCAGCAGACCGTCGCCAGGCCTGGAGTTACTCTGGAGGAGGCTATCGAACAGATCGACATCGGCGGGCCCGCCATGGTGCGCTCGGCAGCCAAGAACTTCAGGGACGTGGCCGTGGTGGTTCGAAAAGAGGACTACGGCTGGATTCTTCAAGAGCTCGAGGCCCAGGGAGGAGCGCTGACCCTGGAGTCCAGGTTCCGTCTGGCCCAGCAGGCCTTCAGCCTGACCGCCCGTTACGACACGGCAATCTCGAGCCATCTCTCGCGCATGGAAGCCTCTGACGGAGCCATTCAACCTGGTCCGGGCACGTTTCCGAGCCGGTTGGGCATTGACCTGGAAAAGGTAATGGACCTGCGCTACGGAGAGAATCCCCATCAGCGGGCGGCCTTCTACCGAGAGCTGGCCGGTGGGGCCAATCTGCTGCCCGACAGCGTCCAGTTGCAGGGCAAGGAGCTGTCGTTCAACAACCTGCTGGATCTGAACGCGGCCTACCAGTTGTCGGCTGAATTCGAGCTCGCCTGCGCGGTCATCATCAAGCACAACAACCCCTGCGGCGTGGCCGTATCCCGGGTCGGCCAGGCCAACGCCTATCTCAAGGCCCGCCAATGCGATCCTGTATCGGCCTTCGGCTCTGTCCTGGGATTCAATCGGACGATCGACGCCGAGACGGCCCAGGCTATCGCCTCGACCTTTGTGGAAGCGGTGATCGCTCCGGGCTACCAACCCGAGGCCCTCGAGCGGCTGAGCGCCAGGAAGAACCTGCGGCTGCTTCGACATGGGGCTGAGGGGAATTCTGCTTCACGCTGGGACTACAAGAGAGTCGAAGGCGGCCTGCTGGTGCAGGAAGTGGATCGAGCGTCGGAGGATGAGGACGGATGGAAGGTGGCTACCGACCGCTCCCCCGCGCCCGAGGAGTGGGAGGCCCTCCGATTTGCCTGGATCGTAGGCAAGCACATCAAGTCCAACGCGATCGTCTATACCAGCTCCGATCGGACCGTCGGGATCGGCGTGGGGCAGATGAGTCGGGTGGATTCCGCCCGGTTGGCCATCTCCAAGGCGCTGTCGCCTCTGGAGGGCTGTGTCATGGCCTCCGACGCCTTTTTCCCCTTTCGGGACGGGATCGACATTGCAGCCGAAGCCGGCATCCGGGCCGTCATCCAGCCCGGCGGATCGGTCAGAGACAGCGAAGTCATCCAGGCAGCCAATGAGAGCCGGATGGCCATGGTATTGACCGGGAGGCGTCATTTCCGCCATTAGACCGACACGGGAATCCCTCACGGAAACCCCTGAGAATTACCGGGTAATTCAGTGAACCGGTCGCTCCCGCCAGCGGCGGCGGGAGTTTGACGGGGTCCATGCCGCATGAGATAATTCCGAAGAGTAAGAAGTCGAGGAAACGGATGAACCATTCAAGGCCGGGTTTCAGGAAGAGAAGCCTGCTGATCGCAGTGGCGGTCTTGTGGGCGGCCGCGGCTCAGGCCCAGGGGGACACCGCCCCGGTCGGCCAAGCAGAAGCGCAGCCGGTGAATCGATCGGCCGCCTACTATCACTTCAGCCTGGGGCGACTTCTCGAGGAAAGCGGCAGCTTCTTCAAGGCCGAGGCGGAGTATCGGAAAGCGCTACGCCACGATCCCCAATCCTCCCAGCTCCATACGGAAGTTGCCAGCGCCTACCTTCGAAACAACCGTATCCTGGAAGCCATTCAGCAGTTCGAAACGGCAGCCCGCATCGACCCGGACAACTTGCGCGCCCGCAAGCGCCTGGGAGCCATCTATTACGAGCTGCTGGCCAGCGAAAGAAGGGGTCACCGAATCTCCTCCGGCGACACCTTGAACAAGGCCATCCGCGAGTATGAGGCCATTGGACGACTGGATCCTCAGGACGGCGACTCGTTGCTGGTGCTGGGTCGCCTCTACGGTCAGGCCGGGCGCTCCCGGGAAGCCATCACCACCCTGGAGAAGCATCTGGATGCGGCTCCCTCCTCCGAAGAGGCCCTGAGCATGCTCGCCGAGCTCTATCGCAGCCAGGACGAGCTCAAGAAAGCCGTCGAATATCAGGAACGAGCCGTCGGGATCAACTCCGGTTCTCCCGTGCTACTTCGAGGATTGGGATTGGTTTATGAGCAATCCGGTAATTTCAAGAAGGCAGCCGAGACCTATCGCAAAGGCATGAACGTCGAGGCCGCCAATGTGACCCTGGTGACCCTGCTGCGCAGGGACCTTGCTCGCGCCCTGATCCTCGACGGACAGATCGACCCCGCCGAAAAGGAATACCGCAAGATCCTGGAAGTCGATCCGGATGATGGAGAGGCTCACCTGGGCCTTGGGAGGGTCAGCCGCACCCGCCACCGCTACCAGGAGGCGCTGGAGCATCTGAAGAAAGCCGATGCCTCGCTCCAGAACAACGTGGAAGTCATCTTCGAATTGGCCCGGCTTTACAACGATCTGGGCCGGTTTGAGGAAGCGGAGGTGGGTTTTGAAAGGATGCTGAGCCTGTTCCGGGATCCGGGCGACAACTTCGGCGCCGTGCGCAACCGCAGCATCTCGCTGACGCATCTCGGCCTGGCGGCTCAGGAGTTGGGAAAATTCGACAAGGCCGCCGGTCATTTTCAGGAGTTGCAACGGCTTGGGGAAACCTATGTCGGCCATGATCGGGACAATCTGAAGTTGCTGGGCAAGGAAAACAGGCACCGGGCCAGGGTCTTGCTGATTGGACTCCATCGAGCGGCCAGGCAGGTTCCGCGAGCTCTGGCCGTCTGCACGGCCGCCAAGGAGCAGAGCGCGACTCGAGCCGTCAGTGCCCTTTGCGCCGACGTACTGGCGGAGAGTGGAGAACCCGAACAGGCTTTGCGGGAACTGGAAGGGATGCTCAAGGGCAACAAGGAAGACCTGGAGGTCTACCACTACATCCTGCAGGTCTACCAGAGAGAAAAGCGATTCAAGGAAGCCGAAAGAAGGCTCTACGAAGCCGAGAAATATTTCGAGCATGAGAAGTCCTTCTACTTCATGCTGGGAGCCCTGCAGGAGCGTCAGAAGGAATACGACAAGGCGGCGGCGACATTCAGACAGGTTATCGCCCTGGACCCAAAGCATGCGTCCGCCTTGAATTACCTGGGCTATATGTGGGCCGACCTGGGCGTCAACCTGAAAGAGGCGCTGGAACTGATCAAGCAGGCGGTGGCCTTGGATCCCAACAATGGCGCCTATCTGGACAGCCTGGGGTGGGTCTATTTCAAAATGGACCGCATCGAGGAGGCGGAGCGCTACCTGGTGAGCGCCTTGGATCGGGTTCGCCGCGATCCCACCATTCACGACCACATGGGAGACCTGTACTACCGGAAAGGGGAATACCGGCAAGCTCGCTCGTCCTGGCAGCACTCGGTGGCCTACGGTCAGGACGAGGAGGAGACCCGGAAGGTCAGGAAGAAGATGGCGGATCTGGACACCAAGCTGGCCTTGTCCGCCGAAGATGAGTAGGCGGCGGATTCGACCCAGACAGCCCAATCTCGACGGATTGGGCTTTTTTGTGCCCGTTCTGTTGGGAACTCGACCATGAAACCGGAGCGAATCAAGCTGCGCAGCTACGCCAAGGTGAACCTGGGACTCCATATCCTGGGAAAACGAGAGGACGGCTATCATGAGATTCGCACCATCCTTCAAACCGTCGGTGTGCACGACACGCTGGAAATTCGTCTCACCCAAGGTCAAGGAGTATCCTTCCAATGCAACCTGGACGAGTTGAACACCGGTGACAATCTGGTGGTTCGAGCCATGGAAGCCGTTTGCCGCCATGCGGGGCTGGAGGCGGGGCTGGAGGCTCGACTGGAAAAGAGGATTCCCCTGGGCGCCGGCCTCGGCGGGGGAAGCAGCAATGCCGCCGCTGCCGTTATGGGATTGGACGAACTGCTGGGGTTGAGGATGTCCAGCCGGGATCGGTTTGAGATCGGAGGTGCATTGGGGTCGGACGTCCCCTTCTTCTTTGTGGGAGGAAGGGCGCTCGGAGTGGGCCGAGGCTCTGAAGTCTATCCGTTGGAGGACACGGTCCCCTGCCACGTTCTGATCGTCGTCCCGCCCCGGCCGATGCAGACCGCCGATGCCTATCGGAGGGCGAGTTTGCGGTTGACAACCCCGGTGAACAAAAGTAAGATTCCGCACTTCTGTCCAGCCTATTTGGACGCGTTGGAGTCAGGGGATGGGCTGGAGAACCACTTCGAAACGGTGGTTTTCAGGGATCAGCCTGACCTGAAGCGCCTGAAGCAGAGGCTCCTCCAGTGGGGCGCCAGGAAAGCCGGCCTCACCGGGAGCGGTTCGGCGCTGGTAGGCCTATTTGACGAAAAAGGAGCACTGACACAAGCTCATGCAGCCCTCCGGGCCGTGAATGTTCGCATCCTGGCGACTCGAACCCTGCCCCGGGATCAATACCGGCACTCCCTTGTCGAATGTCTCCAGCGGGCCATCGGATAATGGGGCGTCGTCAAGTGGTAAGACACGGGTCTTTGGAACCCGCATTCGGAGGTTCGAATCCTCCCGCCCCAGCCAACTGTTTCCCCGATACATAGACGATTGACGGGCCCCTGAAATACAAGATTCAGAGGTGAAGGTCTCTTGACTAACGGCATGAAGATCTTTACGGGAACCGCCCATCGGGCCTTGGCCGAGGAGATCTGTCAATCGCTGAATGTCCCCTTGGGCGAGGCATCCGTCTCCAGATTCAGCGACGGCGAGGGGTACTTTCAGATTCTGGAGAATGTGCGGGGCGAAGACGTCTTCGTGATTCAGCCGACCTGTCGTCCGGTAGACCGGAGCCTGATGGAGTTGCTGCTGATGATCGACGCCTTCAAGAGAGCCTCTGCCAGGCGGATCACGGCGGTCCTGCCCTATTTCGGGTATGCCCGCCAGGACCGAAAGGACAAGCCGCGAGTTCCCATTTCAGCCAAGCTGGTGGCCGACCTGCTGTCGACCGCCGGAGCCAGCCGGGCTCTAACCATGGATCTGCACGTGCCTCAGATTCAGGGCTTTTTCGACATTCCGGTGGATCACCTCTACGCCGCGCCGGTAATGATGGGGTACTTTCAGAAGTTGCACCTGCCCGACCTGGTGGTGGTCTCTCCGGATGCCGGCGGCACGGAAAGAGCCCGGGCTTACGCCAAGAAGCTGCACGCCAGCCTGGCCGTCATCGACAAGCGCCGCGTCAAGCCCAACGAGGCGGCAGTGGTCAATATCGTCGGCGAGGTGGCGGGCAGGACGGCGCTCATCGTGGATGACCTGGTGGATACGGCAGGCACCCTGGTCAAGTCGGCCGAGGCGCTGGCCAAGCAGGGAGCCACCCGGGTCTATGCCTGCTGCACCCACCCGGTCCTCTCCGGCCCGGCCACCCAGAGAATCGCCGGGTCCAGCTTGACCGAGTTGGTAGTGACCAATACCATCCCATTGTCGCCCGAGGCCTCCCAATGCCGGGACATTCGAGTCCTGAGCGTAGCCGGCCTTTTGGGCAAGGCCATCCAGTCCATTCATGAAGAGAGTTCCGTCAGTTCGCTGTTCATTTAGCGAAGCGGTGCCTCGAACCGACAGGCAGGAAAAAGGTTCGCGACAAAGGGCACAAAGAAACACGAAGAGACCGAGAATAGAGAGTTACCGATGAAATCAATCCAAGTGTCAGCCGAAGTCCGGTCCAGTTTCGGAAAGAACGCCGCGCGCCAGGTGCGAATGCGGGGCAGGATTCCTGCCGTGCTCTACGGCCAGCAGGAAGCGGCGCTCTCCTTGACTGTGGATCCCAAGGATCTTTTGGCCATCCTGCACTCGGCAGCGGGACACAATACGATCCTCTCGCTCGACGTCAAGGATCAGGGATCAACCAGCGTCATCCTGAAAGAGTGGCAGTTGGATCCAATCAAGGAGACCCTGCTGCACGCCGACTTTTTGCGAATCGCGATGGACAACGCCTTGCAGGTCAGTGTGCCGGTACTGCCGTTGGGTATGGCCAAGGGGGTCAAGGATCAGGGAGGCATCTTCGAGTTTGTCCTCAGGCAGCTTGAAGTGGAGTGCCTGCCGGCGGACATCCCGGAGCACATCACGGCCGATATCTCCGATCTCGAGATCGGCTCCAACCTGAGAGTGGCCGACCTGACCGTGAGTCCCAAGGTGAAGGTCTTGTCCGATCTCGATCTGGTGGTGGCGCACGTGGTTACGCCGAAGGAAGAGGCGGTCGAGGCCGAAGAGGTCGCCGAGCCGGGACTTGAGGAGGAAGAGGAACCGGAAGTGATCCGGAAGGGCAAGGGCGAGTCGGAAGAGGGTAGTGAAGGGTGAAGTTTGAAGTGAGAAGTTTGAAGTTTGAAGTATGAAGTTTGAAGTATGAAGTTTGAAGGAGGAAGGGTGAAGTTTGAAGGGGGAAGGGTTTTGGAGTCGATTTCCGTGCTCTGGGCCAAGCTGGAAGTAATCATCTCTGAGACTTCAGAGAACCCGTTGAACGTTTGCACCGCGATCGGCACTATGCTCAATGCATCAACAAAATCACTCTCACTGCTCGAAGTGAAGGGTGGTTGGTGGAGAGTTTAGGGAGCAAGAAAGCACCGAATGCTGTCCTGAAGCTCGTACCGGAAATTGATCGCCTGCCATAAATCGATGGACAATTTCAAACCCGTAAACCGAATCACTCTCCACACTTCAAACTTCCTCCTTCAAACTTCATACTTCAAACTTCAAACTTCACACTTCAAACTTCACACTTCAAACTTCACACTTCAACCATGAAGCTCGTGGTCGGTCTCGGCAATCCCGGGCCGCGTTATGCTCACACGCCCCACAACGCGGGTTTCGCCGTGGTCGACCAGCTTGCCTCGCAGGGAGGCGGTGGCTGGAAGCCCGACTCCTGTCTGGCTCGGGTGGCCACCTTCGGTTTGTCCGGAACTTCCCTCTTGCTGGCCAAGCCCCAGACCTACATGAACCTGAGCGGCCGCGCGGTCAGCCTGCTTCTGTCCGAGTATCGGCTGTCCCTTGACGACGTGATCGTAATCTGCGATGATTTGGCGCTCCCCCTTGGGAGGATTCGGATTCGAGCCAGGGGCGGTGACGGAGGCCACAACGGCCTCAAGTCCATCATCGAGGCCCTGGGCACGCGCGAATTTACCAGGGTTCGCTTGGGTGTGGCTCCGCAGGGAGAGGTTGCGGATGCCGCTGAATTTGTTTTGACGCCCGTGCCTCCGGACCGTGCCGCGGCGTTTCGGCAGATGATTCGGAAGGGTGCCGAGGCCGTGGAGGCGGTTTGCCTGGCCGGGGTTGACGATGCCATGAACCGGTATAATCCGGGGGAGGGCTAGCCGTTCCCAGCCGAGTGTTTTCGGAGATGGGGATGGCGGAGTTTATTGGGAACAGGGATTCATGAGACGTTACGAAGTCATGTTCATCGTGCACCCTTCCTCCAATGACGAAGGGATCGACCGGATCACGGGCCAGATGGAGGAAGTGGTCCGGAGCTACGACGGCGAGGTGCACGCCGTCGACCGATTGGGCAAGAAGAAGCTTGCCTATGAGATTCAGGATCTGCACGAAGGAATCTACATGCTGCTCACCATTGGCGCCGGCGGGGATTGTATCAAGGAGTTGGAGCGGCGCTTGAGGGTCAACGACCGCGTCTTGCGCTATCTCACGGTGAGAGTGGATGAACATCTGAAGAGGGCGGAAAAGATCAAGGCGGCCCGCCTCGCAAAGAAGGCCCGCCGCAGTCGTGGAACCGAGCCCGAGGCGGTTGCGCCCGCCATTTAGTCGGCAAACAGCAATCCACCCCCTCGGACATACATCAAGGAGCCGTTGCAATGCCCCCCAGTCGAAGTTCCGGACGCTCGGGCGCAAAGCCGAGAAGAGGCCGCAGGCGACACTTCGTCCGGCGGAAGAAGGTGTGTCGGTTCTGCGCCGAGAAGATTGACTATATCGACTACAAGGACACCCGTTTGCTTTCCGCCTTCATCCCGGAACGGGGCAAGATCCTGCCCCGGAGAATTTCCGGAACCTGCGCGCCCTGCCAACGCAAACTCATGGAGGCTCTCAAGCGAGCCCGCAATATTGCCCTGATTCCCTTCGCCGCTGGGTAAGCAGAAAGCTTGAAAGGGTTTTTGCCTCTTCTCACCGGCCGGCTCGATCGCCCGGAGTAAGCACGCCATGGACGTGGTCCTGAGAGAACGAATCGAGAAGCTCGGAGATCGCGGCGAGGTGGTCGCGGTCAAGCCCGGCTATGCTCGCAACTACCTGTTGCCCAAGCGCATGGCTGTTCTGGCCACCCCCCACAACGTACGCCAGGTGGAACAGGAAAAGGCCGCGGCCGTCCGCCGCGAAGCTATCGAGAAGAACGAGTCCGAGATGCTGGCACAGCAAATTGCCGAGGTTTCTCTCCAGTTCACCCGCAAGGTCGGAGAGCAGGACGTTCTCTACGGCTCGGTGACTTCGCTGGATATCGCCGAGTCGCTGCACGAAAGAGGCTTCGAGATCGACCGCCGCAAGATCGACCTGGAGGAGCCCCTCAAGTCTCTGGGCGGGCACAACGTGCCCATCAAACTCCACAGAGAAGTGACAGCAGTCGTCAGCGTCGAAGTGCTCCGGGAAGAGTAGTCTCTCCGCCCGCCCGGCGCACTGTTCCGACCGGGTTCCTGCCCGGGAATCCTCCCCGGAAGGCCATCTCCGTTTATCCGCGACCGTACCCATGCCTGCCGACGCCGTGCCGGAAAAAGGACTTCCCCAGAATATCGAGGCCGAGCGCTGCGTTCTGGGAGCCATCCTCCTGGACAACCAACTCGTCAACCAGGCAGTCGAACTTCTGAGTCACGAGGACTTTTATCTCGGCAGCCACCGGGTCCTCTTTCAGCAAATGGAGTCGCTGCTTGAGAGCTCCAAGGCTATTGACCTGGTAACCCTGGCCAATGCCGTTGACGGTGTCGGACAGTTGGAAGCCATTGGCGGTCGTTCCTTCATATCTTCCCTGATCGACGAAGTTCCCCGCCTGACCAACCTGGAGCATTACGCCCGCATCGTGCAGGAAAAATCCACCCTGCGCAGCCTGATCAAGCGGTCCAACGAGATCATCTCCACCTGCTACGAACAGCAGGATCAGGTGGAGAACGTGCTCGACAACGCCGAGAAGGCGATCTTCGAAATCGCCGAATCGAGGATTGGGACCGGCTTTGTCAGTCTGGGCCAACTGGCCAAGACCAGTTTCCAGAAGATCGAAGCGGCCGCCGGTCAACGCCAGATGGTGACCGGAATTGCCTCGGGGTTCACCCGGTTCGACGAGCTGACCTCAGGGTTCCAGTCCTCCGATCTGGTGGTATTGGCGGCCAGGCCAGCCATGGGCAAGACATCTCTGGCCCTCAACATTGCCAGCCACGCAGCCCTGAAATCCCAGAAAAGCGTCGGGATATTCAGCCTGGAGATGGCGGCCGATCAATTGCTGTTGCGAATTCTCTGCTCGGAAGCCCGAATCGATGCCCATAAGCTGCGCACCGGATTCCTGACCAAGGAAGATTGGGACAAGATTGCCGGCACTATGGGTGAATTTTCCTCATCTCGAATCTTTATCGATGACACCGCGAGCATCGGCCTGCTGGAGATGGGGGCCAAGGCCCGGCGTCTCCAGGCCGAGAGGGGGTTGGACCTGCTGATCGTGGACTATCTGCAGTTGGTTTCGGGAGGCGGAGGGCGAAATGACAATCGCCAACAGGAAATCTCGAACATCTCGCGGGGTCTGAAGGCACTGGCCAAGGAGCTGAACATTCCGGTGATCGCCCTCTCCCAGCTCAGCCGCGCCCCGGAGCAGCGAACCGAGAGCCATGAACCGAGGCTCTCGGACTTGAGAGAATCGGGTTCCATCGAGCAGGACGCCGACCTGGTGACCTTCATATTCCGCGAGGAAATGTACAAGGAGACCGATCAGAACAAGGGGGTTGCCGATCTGATCATCGGCAAGCAACGCAACGGTCCCACCGGAAGGCTGAAACTGGCCTTTCTGCGAGAATTCACCCGCTTCGAAAACCTTTGGGAGGAGTAGGACGGGATCAAGTGGAGAGTGGAGAGTGAAGAGTTTCTGGATCGACACGTCGAGCATCGTACCTGGAACACCCTGTTTTATTCCGTATGATCCGTCTCTTCGTCGGGGACGGGGGCAAGGCCAATCACTCTTCACTCTCCACTCTCCACTAACCACTACTCCAACGACCCGCCTTTAGGGCCAATCCAGGCCATGAATCGAATGGGCAGACCCACTTGGGTAGAGGTAGACCTGACGGCCGTTCGGTCCAACCTCCGTGCCCTGCGCGCCTTTGTTGGCGAGGGCGTTGGCGTCATTGCCGTGGTGAAAGCCGACGCCTACGGTCACGGGGCGGTGCCGGTGGCGCGCTGTCTGGAAGAGACGGGGGCCGACGCCCTGGCCGTGGCCATTCTGGAGGAGGCCCTGGAGTTGAGGCGGGCGGGTATCGGACTGCCCATCCTCATCCTGAACGGGTTCTGGCCGGGAGAGGAGGCCGAGATCATACGCCGGGACCTGACGCCGGCGGTTTATGACGAAGGCATGGTGGTGCGCCTGGCCCTTGAGGCTCGCCGCCTGAAGACCCCGGCTCGCTACGCCGTCAAGATCGATACCGGGATGACCCGCCTGGGTATTCCCTTCGAGCAGGCGGGCGAGGTGGTTCGCCGCTGCCTGGACAGGGAGTGGGTCCGCTGCCAGGGTCTCTACACCCATTTCAGTTCTGCCGATGAGCCCAGCCGTCCCGCTACCCGCCGACAGATCGGCCGGTTCAGCCGGGTGCTGGCGGAGCTGCCCTCCGGGAAAGCGGCGGGATTCCGCAACCACATGGCAAACAGCGCCGGCATTCTCGGTTTTCGCGAGGCCTGGTGCGATGCGGTCCGTCCCGGGCTGATGCTCTATGGGATCAATCCATTGAGTCGGCCGGCTCCACTGACCCTGAGTTCGGCGCTGAGCTTCAAGACCTCCATCGTGCAGATCAAGACGGTGAAGGCCGGGGCCGAGGTCGGATATGGCGGCGACTACGTGGTTTCGAGAAGCACCCGGATCGGCATCCTCCCGGTTGGCTATGCGGATGGAGTCAACCGGCTGCTGGCCCCCAGCGGGAAGGTCCTGCTGCGCGGCCGCCGTATCCCCTTTGCGGGCAGGATCAGCATGGATCTTACAGCGGTGGATATCGGGTCGGCTCCGGAGGCCGGCGTGGGAGATGAGGTCTGCCTGATCGGTCGCCAGGGAAGCGAGGAGATCACAGTCGGGGAATTCGCCGCCGCCTGCTCCACCATCCCCTACGAGGCGCTGTGCCGGATCGGTCCAAGGGTTCCGAGGATCTACCGATAGCCGTCTTCCCCGAGCCCTCCGGGGAGAAGTTTGGATTGCCATTGGCCGGGCGGCGTCCCATAATTGTGGCCCTTGTTCCCGACTGCCGGCCGGATCACGATGGCTGTCGGTTCATCCCGGCATCGGTTGGGCGCCGGCCGGAATTCAGGAGGTCTCATGTCTGAAAATCCTTCTCGCCGTACCCAGGACCCGGGCTGGGTCGCGGCCAGCTCCAAGTTGACTTCGGCGGCCGTCATTGCATTCACCGAAGGTCCAGCCGCGGATGCCGAGGGCAACGTCTTCTTCAGCGATATCGCCAACAACCGCATCATGAAGCTTTCAGCCGACGGGGTTCTCTCGGTCTTTCGGGAGGACAGCGGCCGCACCAACGGAAACATGTTCGATCAGCAGGGACGCCTGGTGAGCTGCGAAGGGAGTGAATCGGGCCCGGGGGGACGGCGGCGGTTGGTGCGGACGAATATGGAAAGCGGCGAGATTGAGGTGCTGACCGACCGCTTCCAGGGCCGGCGATACAACAGTCCCAACGACCTCGTCATTGACGGCCGGGGACGGATCTACTTTACCGACCCCTGCTACGGCGACCGTTCGATCATGGAGATGCAGGAAGAAGCCGTTTATCGGATCGATCCCGACGGCTCGGTAGTCCGGGTGTTGCAACAACCGGCCATAGAGCGCCCCAACGGCATCACCCTCTCACCTGACGACCAGACGCTCTACGTGGTGGACAGCAACCACCAGCCCGGCGGCAACCGCAAGATCTGGGCGTTCGACATTCAGGACGACGATGGGCTGGCCAATCAGAGAGTGGTTTACGACTTCTCCCCCGGCCGGGGCGCGGACGGGGTTCGGGTGGATGCCCAGGGGAATCTCTGGGCCGCGGCCGGGATCAAGATGCCCAGGGGAGAGGGAGAGACCGGACTGAATCCGCCGGGAATCTATGTGGTGAGCCCAACGGGTGAACTGCTGGGCTTTATCGACATTCCCGAAGACCTCATCACCAACCTCACCTTTGGCGGCCCCGGTAAGCGGACCGCCTACATTACCGCCGGAAAGACGCTGTTCCAGATCGATCTCAGCGTGGCCGGCCATACCATTTATCCCTGATTTGGCTGCAGCTGAAGCGGGAGGAACGCAGTGAGCAAGATCAAAGTGGGCGCGGCCCAGATTCCCCAGACCACCGACGTGGCGGTCAACACGGCCAAGGTGGTTGAGACCATGGACAAGGCTGCCCGGGAAGGGGTGGATCTGCTCTGT
>JAPVWS010000196.1 GCA_027493295.1 Candidatus Versatilivorator vitaminiformans
CGTGGAGGGATAACCCAGGTCGCTGGAGATGCCGTCTCCGGAGATGGTGATGGCGCCGGACCAGGTGCGGCCGTGGTCCTCGCTGACGCGGGCCTGGTTGCCGTAAGGGGGCCGGCGATAACCGTAAGACATCACCAGGCGCCCGTCCCGCAGCTTCAGCAGGTGGGACGGCAGTCCCCACACCCCGAGGGCGCGCGGAACCGACCAGGTCTTCCCTCCGTCGGTGGATCGGCTCTGCAGCGTTTCCCTCTCGTTGGCGGTGTTGTGGTTGCGGATGTGGGCGACCAGGGTTCCTTCGGTGGTTTCCACGCCATGCAGCTCGTGGTAGCCGTCCAGGTCGTCGCCTTCCCGGGTCGGGATTTCTGCCAGCCAGCGCCAGCTCTGGCCGTCGTCGGTGGACTCGCAGACCCCGATGCGCCCCTTGGATTGGCCGCTGGGGCCGTACCAGAAGATCTTGCCGGGGTAGAGCAGCCGTCCGTCGGAGAGCTGAATGGGGCCGTGGGGACTGTTGACCGGGCAGCGGTAGGGGGCTGACCAGCTCCGGCCGCCGTCAGTGGAGCGGATCATCCAGCTGCCCAGCTCGATTTCGCGCTCAGCGGCCGTGATGCGGCGGTGAATGGCCTGCCAGCGCTCCAGTTTCTCACGGGTCCAGTGGGGCTTCCCCTGTGATTCCAGCTCTTCGGCTCGGGCCAGGATGTCGGCATAGCCGATAGAGGTGAAGGTGGTGACCAGCAGCGACCCCTCGGCGGTTTCCACCACGCCTGCATCCCGGTCGTCGATGGGACCGTCGATCAACACCCGCGGAAAACTCCAGTGCCGCCCCTCGTCCCGGGAGCGCATCAGCTCCACCCGGCCGAAGGGGCAGACATGGGATTCCCGGCCGCCCGAGCACACCAGCAGCAGTTCGCCGTTGCGGCGCCTAGCCAGGGTGGGCCAGCCGTGATAGAGCCGGGGTTGCATGCTGATCACTCGCTTGGAGTGAACGCGGGCGCCGGCAAAAACCGCCGACGGGGCGCCGTAGGCCAGTCCGACAGCCAGAGCGCCCATCCCCTGAAGTATTTGCCGGCGAGTGGCTGTGCCGTGCATGGTTGTCCTCCATCATTTGTGGGGTTGGGGTTAGCAGTATAGGCTCAAGCCACGGGCGCATCAAGCCCTTGGCGCCGATTCGGACTTTAGCCAAACCCGCCTCGAGACCGCTGGTCGCCACCGGGAACGGGGTTCGCCGGCAGGCTCTGTCAACCGGATTCCTTATTCGTAGGAAAGTGCCTTGACGGGATCGCTGCCCGCCGCCTTGAGTGCCGGATAGAGCCCTCCGATAATCCCGCTGGCGGAGACGAAGAGGACCGTGAGCGCTACCCAGAGAGGTGGGATCAGGAGTATCTGAGCGGGATAGAGGAACCGGAGGACCTGCAGGCCCAGGAAAGTCAGCAGGAATCCGGCCAGAAGGCCGGTCAGGCAGAGGACCACTATTTCCATCATCACCAGGTTGACGATGTAGCCTTTGCGGGCTCCGAGGGATTTCAGGATGCCGATTTCCCTGGTTCGTTCGGCGATGGTGGTATACATGGACAGGAAGCAGGCGAAAGAGCCGATGGAAATGGCCACGCCGACGACCCCGGTCAGGAACGTGCCGTAAGCGGGAGGTCGACCGTTTCGCAGCAAGGAAACCCACTCCCGCATGGAGGTGACGTTGATGTTGGGAACCAGGTCCCGCATCTGGGCCATGGCTGCCTGCAACTGCTCGGAATCGTAGAGCTTGGCCAGAAAGGTGGAAGCCTGACCGGCCTTGTCGGTGATGGTTTGCAGGCTCCGGATGGGAACGTAGACTCGGCCCCCGATGCCGTTACGGTAGATGCCCACCACCTGGAACGACTGGCCCTTCAGGTCGAAGCGATCGCCCACGGCCAGGCCGTTCGATCTGGCATGCAGGTCGTCGATGATGGCTTCCCGGGATTCGGGTCCGCTGAAGCCGCGGCCCTCCAGGAATTCCAGGTTGCCGGCCACGGCCTCGAAGCTCGGCAGGTCGATGCCGTAGACGGTCCTCCAGCCTCCCTTCAGTTGAGCCAGGAAGAGAATGGGCGTCACTGCCCGTACCGAATCCAGCCGGGCCAGGGTCTCGGCCACGGCCTCGGGGATGATGGTGCTGCCGGTCGTAAAGAAGAGCGGGGGCGCATTGGCCGGCCGAACGATGACGTCGGCGCCGATGTTCTTCTGGCGGTCGGCGTTGTCTTCGATCATGCCGTTGGAGACACCGATCACCAACAGAATCAGCACGACTTCGAGGCTGATGGCCAGAACGCTGACGAAAGCCCGGACGGGGCGGTGCATGACGTTTGTGAAGACTAATTTATGGGCTGTCATCAATCGGCGGTGGCGGCGGGCCCCGTCCTCGAGGTGGGCTGGACCGGATAGAGGGCCGTTGGAACGCGCCTGCCGGTCCCATGCATTTTAGCATGATTTTCCACGCACCGGGGTCCTTGGGGCCCTCCAGACCCTGAAGTCCGGGAGGCTTGGCAAGGGAATGGGTTAACGAATCGGGCGCGAGCCGATGAGATTGCGGACTAACCCGGCCCCCGTGACGGACCACCGAGCTGCCTGAGCTTTTCCACCACCGAGCGCGGGGCTTCCACTTCCAGCAGGACCTGGCTGTCTCGAACCTCACGGCGAACCAGCCGGCCCTGGGCATGGATCTGAGCCAGCAGTTCCCCCTGCCGGGCCTCTACCCGAAAGCGCGCCCGGACCAGTGGATCCCCGGAGATGGACTCGTCGATCCTCTCCAGAAGCCTGGAGATCCCCTGGCGTCGCAGCGCCGATACCTTCAGGACGTTGTCACCCGGGGGAAGCCGGGGCGGTTGCTCCAGCAGGTCGGCCTTGTTGTAGACCTCCAGGGTCGCCTTGCCCGAGTCCCCCAGCTCCTCCAGCACCTTGAGCACCGAGGATCGCTGGTGTTCGGCGCGGGGGCTGGAGCAATCGATCACGTGCAGCAACAGTTGCGCTTCTCCGATTTCCTCCAGGGTGGCCCGAAAGGCCGAGACCAGGGTGGCGGGAAGCTTGCTGATGAAACCGACCGTGTCGGACAGGATTACCTCCCGCTTGGAGGGCAGCCGGATGCGGCGCAGCAATGGATCCAGAGTGGCGAAGAGCTGGCGGGAGGCCAGGGTGTCCGATCGGGTCAGGGCATTGAAGAGGGTGGACTTGCCGGCATTGGTGTATCCGACCAGCGAGACGGTGGGAACGGGAACGGATTGGCGAAAGGAGCGGTGCAACTGCCGGTGGGCTCTCACCCGCTGGAGATCGCGTTTGATCTTGTGAATTCTCTGGTGGATCTTGCGTTGATCCGTCTCCAGCTTGGTCTCACCCGGCCCGCGCGTCCCGATTCCTCCTCCCAGACGGGACAGTTCCACTCCCCGTCCGCCCAATCGAGGCAGCCAGTAGTCGAGCTGGGCCAGCTCCACCTGCAGCTTCCCCTCCCGGGTTCGCGCACGGCTGGCGAAGATGTCCAGGATGAGCTGGGTTCGGTCGACCACCTTGCAGTCGAGCGCGCGCTCGATGTTTCGTTGCTGGGCCGGAGAAAGGTTGTCGTCGAAGATCACGGTGTCGGCCCGGTGCCGATCCAGCAGTCCTTTCAGACTCTCCACCTTGCCCTTGCCGATCAGATAGCCTGGATCATAGCGGGACCGTTGCTGAAGCAGGCGCCCAGCCACCCTGGCTCGGGCGGCAGCAGCCAGGGCCGCCAGCTCATCCAGCGATTCCTCCAGGCTCAGCCCGGCTCCTCTGCCGGCAGCCGGACTGACGGGTCGCTTCAGCTCGCATCCCACCAGTATGACGTTTTCCCTGTCCGGGGCGGCGACATCCATTTCAGTTCGAAGGCTCCGGTTCGGAGTCCTTTGCTGCCGGTGAGGGCGGTTCGGAAGGCGATGAGGGTGGGGCCGAAGCGGTGGGGGCCGATTTGGATGTCACAACCGTCGAGATGGCATGTTTGAAGATCAGTTGGTCCCGTTGAGCGGATTCCAGAATGACCGCGTACTTGTCGAAGCTCTTGATTCGGCCGGTCAACTTGACTCCGCTTACCAGAAAGACGGTTACCGGCAGCCTCTCCCTGCGAAGACGGTTGAGAAAGACATCCTGAATATTGTGCGGTTGCTTTTCCATGGATCTCCTGATTCTCCTGAATACCCGCGCCCCCGCCCCACACGACGGGGCGCGCCCGCGGCTAAGTGGATAGTGAAGAGTGGAGAGTGGTTAGCCCGGCCTCCGCCCTGCCGTGCGGATCATACAGGGTGAAACAGAGTATCCTGGTTAAAGTGTTTAACGTGTCAATCAAATAGCTCTTCACTCTCCACTAGCCACTATCCACTTTTCACTAAGCAGCCCCGGAGCCTGCTAGGGGGCGGACAAGAGCGCCGGACGGGTCGACCGGCCCGAATGCTTACTTGTCCCAGCCTGAATGAAATCCGCCGCGCAAGCCTCAACATCGGACCCGAGCGAATCTTCATCCCCGAATCCCGGAAACCAGGTCACGTCTTCTTCCTTGCGAAACCAGGTCAACTGTCGCTTGGCGTAGTTCCGTGTGGCCTGTTTGGTAGCGTCCGCGGCTGTCTGCAGGGAGATCTCTCCCTGCAGAAACTGCACCACCTGAAGGTATCCGAGCGACTGGAGAGGCTTGCAGCCGGGAGAATAGCCCCTGGCCAGGATGGAGCGGACTTCCTCCACCAATCCGCCGGCAAACATGCGGTCGACGCGCTCTTCGATTCTGCGGTAGAGCCGGTCCCGCGACGGGTCGAGCCCGATCCTCAGCAGCCGGAACCCCTTCAATTTCTCAGCGCCGTCCCGAAAGTGAAGCGAGATGGGCTTGGCGGTCAGAAAATAGACCTCCAGGGCGCGTATGATCTTATGCCGGTCCCTGGCTGATATGCGCCGGGCCGATTCCGGGTCCACTCTCGCCAGCACGCGGTGGAGGTGGGTGTCTCCCTTGCGACGGGCCTGCTGTTGCAAGCGCTCCCTCAGCGATTCACAGCGGGAGGGGCCGTCGAAGAGACCGTTCAGCAGTGCGCGCAGGTAGAGCCCGGTGCCCCCCGTCACCAGAGGCAGGTTTCTCCGCTGTCCGATTTCCGACAAGACCCTGCGGCCCAGAGCCATGTACTGGCCGGCGGTGAACTCCTGGTCGGGATCGAGAAAGTCGATCAGGTGGTGAGGGATGCCGGCCTGCTCGGGCTTGAGCACCTTGGAGGTGCCGATGTCCAGAAACCGGTAGACCTGCACCGAGTCGCAACCGACGACCTCACCCCGGAATCGTCTGGCAAGCCGGAGCGCCAGGTTGGATTTTCCGCTTGCGGTCGGTCCCAGAACAGCGATGAGGGGTGAATTCGTCAAGACCAGAGCCAGATACGAAGGGCCAGGTAGGCAAACAGGAGCGTCGCCAGGATGCAGAGCCCCAACAGTTGCACGCGCGACGGCCTCATGACCCGATTCCTGTCCGGAACTGGAAAAAAATCTACTCCATCCCGGTTCCAATGTAAACAGAGGGATGGTGGAGGGATACGGCTGAGCTCAAGCTCGGACCTCGCTGTCCCTACCTTTTCCGACCGGAACCGATTATTCATGCTAACCTTGATTTGGAACCGGCTGGGAACAGCCTTGCGGCGCCGGAAGGTCAGCAGCTTCACCCTCCATTCAGGAAACCGGCAACAACTGGGAATTGACCGCGACTGTGCGCGCCCGGTTCGCCCGCTGGTTTGCCCTCGTCCGGTCCATTCAGGGCCTCCCGGTTCATCCCGGGCGGTCATGCCCCGAGACGGGAGACCAGGCCTGACATGAGCAAACGGACCAAAGTCTACGGGTTCCTGATCCTGCTGGTGCTATTGGCGGGCGCCGGCTATTTTCTCAGGCAAAAGCCCGAAACGCCGGTCGCTTCCGCCAATGGGTCCCCGTCAGCCTCCGGCGGCGGCGAGAACGGCGCCACGGCTGCCCCGGTGGAGCTGGCCCAGGCCAGACGGGACCGGATCACCCACCACCTCTCCTCCACTTCCAATCTGAGGCCCCTGAGAGAAGTCGAGGTCAAGGCGCAAACCGAGGGAATCGTCCAGAGCCTGCTGGTGGAAGAGGGGGACCTCGTCAGGCAAGGGCAGCTCCTGGGGCGCCTGGATGACCGTTCTCTCCGGATCCAGTTGGAGCTGGCCCGGGAAAAACTGGCCCAGGCCAAGTTGCAGTTGGAAAAGGCCCGCATCCGCCGGGAGAAGGCCAAGGTGCAGATCGCCAACACCGAGAACGAGCGCCAGCGCCTGCAGGAAGCCTACGAGGAACAGCTCATCAGCGAGCGGGAGTACGACCAGGTGAGGTATCAACTGGACGAGCTGGGGCACGACGAGCGGGTCTCGGCCTCGGAGACCCGGGAGCTTGTCCACCGCGTGCAGGAGCTGGAAGCGGAGATCCGCAAATCCGAACTCGAGATCTCCCATACCCGGATCACGGCTCCCTTCGGAGGGCGGATCACCGAACGCACCATGGAGTTGGGCAAGAGCATTCGCAGCGCCGACAAGCTGTTCAAGCTGGGAGCCTTCTCACCTCTGTATGCCGACGTCTTCCTGTCGGAGCGGGAGGCACGCCGGGTCCGCCCCGGACAGACGGCCTCGGTGCGCCTGGGTGCGGATGAGGACGTCGAGGGTGTGGGACGCGTGGTGCGGGTCAGTCCGGTGGTCGACACCTCCAGCGGTACGGTAAAGATTACGGTGGAGCTCACTCCCGCGGCCGAGGGATTCATGCCGGGCGGGTTTGTCCGGGTGGCCATTCAGACCGACGTGCGTCCCGATGCCATCCTGGTGCCCAAGCGGGCCGTGTTGGAACGGGACGGGGAGACCTTCGTCTTTCTGGCCGACAACGGCGTGGCCCGGCGGGTTCCCGTGCAACTGGGCTATGAAGAGGATGGAAGTATCGAAATCTTGAAGGGGATTTCTGCCGGGGATCGAGTGGTGGTCGCCGGACAGGGCGCTTTGGAGGACGGGTCCGAGATCAAGAGGGTCGGGGAAGATTCCTCGAACGGCCTGGCGGAAGGAACCACCTGAAACCTGCGCCGAACCCGGCGGCGGATGGTCGCGGGGACCTGCCCTTGGCGCTTGCCGGACGGCCGCCGGCAGTTCCCGGCTTCGGTTGCTCCCTGCAAGTCCGGCTTGCACGGCGGACGACCCGCCCCTGGAATCGCCTCAGCCCGTCATCCCGACTCGCGCCCCGCCGGAATGCCCCCGCTCCCGGTCCCGAGCCCGGTCCCGATCCTCCAGCCAGCTCTTCCTGAACCATGATCCAGCTTGCCATACGGCGTCCCGTCACCGTCTGCATGTTTGTGGTGGCTGTGGCCCTTTTCGGT
>JAPVWS010000197.1 GCA_027493295.1 Candidatus Versatilivorator vitaminiformans
TCAATCCTGTGCATCCTGTGCATCGATGTTCAACAGGCAGATTATCCTGCGAGCGGAACATGCCCTTGTTCCCGACAGGCTATGAAGACTCGTTGTTTCGCTCTTGAATGATCCGCCCCGTCGCCGGGGGCGGGGGCGGAACTTGTCTGGAACACCCCTGTTTCGCCCTGTATCGGCCGCGCCATCGCACGGTCCGGAACCGAGCCTTGCCCCCCACCGCATCAGCCTTCGCCTGCGGCTCGGCTTCTGCGACTCCCCCTCAAGGGGGGAGTGATAGAGATCTACTGGAAGCCTTGTGCTGGCCTCAAGCACTCCCCCCTGGAGGGGGAGTCGGTGAGACAAGGGCTCCGCCCGCAGTCGATCCGGTGGGGGGGCCTGTCTCCGGGGTTGGTAAGAGGCCGCCGTCCCATTCGACTGGGCGGTTCATTCGGAGTGAGGCAGGGGTGTTCCAGACGGAACGGGCCGGCCCAGGAGTCGAATGACGAGCAGACAAGCTGCCACTCCGCATGGAAGCAGTACCCAGGGGGATACCCCCAAACCCACCGGAAGGTAACCCAAAAGCAGAGCCACCGTCCCCACGGTGCAGGCATAGGGTAGTTGGGTCCGGGTGTGGCTGACCACGTCGACCCCGGCGCCCGCGGCTGACAAGACCGTGGTATCGGACAGAGGCGACATGTGGTCTCCCAGGGAGGCACCGGCAAGGACGGATCCGGTGGCTGCGTAGAGGACGATACCATCGTTGCCTGGACCCAGGGCGACCCCCAGAGGGACGATGATGGGGATCAGGATCCCCATGGTGCCGAATGAGGATCCTGTTGAGAAGCTCGTGCCGGCCGCCAGCAGAAAGGACAGGCTGGGCAGGATCCAGGCAGGCACGGTGGACCGTAGCAGTGAGGAAAAGTAGGTGGCCGTTCCGGCTTCCTCAAGTGCATTGCCCAGCGTCCAGGCCAGATAGAGAACAGTCAGTGCTCCCAGGATGGAACGAAATCCGCCCCCGACGGACCGCAGTAGACGGTGCAAGGAGTGTAATTTCAGTTTGAGGGAGGAAAGGGTGGCAAAAACGAAGGCGGCAGTCGAGCCTACCAGGATGGCTTGAAACGGATCCGAGTTTCCGACGATCTCCAGAACGGTGACCGATCCGCCGGCGCTGACCGTACGGGACCAGCCACTGAGAACCAGCGTGGCGACAGTCAACAGGACCAGCAGGCCGATGGCGGTCAAGGCAAGCCAGGCCAACTTTGGATCCGGAACCGGCTCGTGCAGATCCCGTTGGGATTGCGGTCGTCGGGCAGCCTCGAGTTCCACCCGGGCCATCGGCCCGAAGTCTCTACCGGTAAAGGCAATACAGGCCACAAAAGCCAGGGTGAAGATGCTGTAAAAGCGGAAGGGGATGGACTGCAGAAAGACTGAGAATGCGGAGCCCGGCGCTTGCAAGCCCTTCAAGGCCTTGTCGATGAGGTCCAGCTCGAAACCGATCCAGGTGGAAATTACTGCAATCGAGGCGATGGGAGCAGCGGTGGAATCGACAATGTAGGCCAGCTTCTCACGAGACACACTGCAGCGATCGTAAACTGGGGCAAACGACTTTCCGACAATCAGACAGTTGGCGTAGTCGTCGAAAAAAACGACCAATCCGGCCAACCAGCTTGTTCCCATCAGACTCCGGCGCCGGCCGCTCAGCTTTCCCATTCGAAGAATCAAGGCCGTGACGGCGCCGCTGTCGGTGAGTATGTTGGCCGTGGCCGCGACCAGAAAAGAGAAGATGACGATGGCGGCATGGCTCTGGTCGAAAACGGCGGAAAAGAGATAGCGGTAGATTGCTGTCAAGGAGCCGCCAAGGTCACCTCCCTGAGCCACAAGGGCGCCCGCGACCACACCGATTCCCAATCCGAGGAAGATTTTGCGGGTGAGAAGAGCTACCGAGATCGCCAGGACGGCCGGAAGCATTGATTCCGGCCCTGCGGCCAAAGGAGGATCGGTGCTCATCGGCGAGGAATTACCTGCATTTCTGTCCCGATCGCATGTGCCTCGGATGAATCCGGCCCCCGTCGTGGTAGTCGGATCGTAGGAAAGTTAAGCAACGGAAGTTCATCCCCTTTTTTGGGCAGAGGCCATGTCCCGCTAATTCGGTTTGCTGCATTATTGAACATCGATGCACAGGATGCACAGGATAATCAGGACGCGACACTGATGTACCAGAGTCTGACTCCGGCGATGGTCGCGTGCGGGTTTGTGGGGGTTCACGACTAAAGGCCCGCCGCGATTGCCCCCCACCGGTTCGACTGCGGGCTGGCGCCCTTGTCTCACCGACTCCCCCTCAAGGGGGGAGTGATAGAGTTCTACTGGAAGCCTTGTGCTGGCCGAGAATCACTCCCCCCTTGAGGGGGAGTCGCAGAAGCCGAGCCGCAGGCGAAGGCTGATGCGGTGGGGGGCATACGCGACGCCGCAAACCCGCGGCTGTCTGAGTTGCGGCGTTTGTTTCAGGTAAGGCAAGCCGGGAACTTCTTGCTAAGATGAGAATTGTCGCCAGTTCCGGAGCGCGCCTGGCAATCCGGGAACTGAGTCGCGGAGGAAGTCGATGAGCAATGGCAAGCGAGGATCCGGTCCTGAGGACGTTGTCCCCAACGGCGCCGACCCAAGAGAGCACCCCGACCCCGACAAAGAGACCGACTCCGAACCATCCGGGCAGGAGGATTCCGGACTGGTGCTCGCCACCAAACTCTTGCCGTCCAGGATCCCGATCCTGGGGGTGAGGCCGCGGCCATTCTTTCCGGGGCTTCCCGTCCCTCTGGAGGTCACGGGAGAAGTACCTCTGGCGTCGCTGAAGAAAGCGGTGGAATCCTCAGATCAGACGTTGGGGTTGGTGCTCCTCAAGGATCCGGAAGCCGAGGAAAGGCCGGAGAGCCTCCATCGGGTCGGTGTGGCGGCCAAGATCGTCAAGGCTGTCCAGGTCGAGCCGGAAGTCACCCACGTGCTGGTGAATTGTCTGGAACGCTTCACTGTCCGACAGATGGATTTGGGAGAAACGGGCCTGTTTGCCCGGGTGGACTATCACTACGCTACGGAACTCTCGGTCAACCTGGAACTCAAGGCCTATTCGATGGCCATCGTGTCCAGCCTCAAGGAACTGGTCAAGCTGGACCCGCTGCAATCCGAGGCCATCAAGCTGTTCTTGAGTCGGTCCAGCCTGGAGGATCCCGGGAAATTGGCTGACTTTGCCGCTCATCTGACAACGGCAGAGGGTCGGGAACTGCAGAAGATTCTGGAGACGTTCGATGTTCGCCACCGGATCGATCGGGTGCTGACCCTGCTGCGAAGAGAGGTGGATCTCTCCAGGCTTCAAAAAAAGATCACCACGCAAATCGAAGAGAAGATTTCAACTCAGCAAAGAGAGTTTTTTCTCAAGGAGCAACTCAAGGCGATCAAGAGAGAGTTGGGTCTGGAGAAGGAAGGGAAAACTGCCGAGATCGAGAAGTTCGAGGAACGCTTGCAGTCGCTAAAGCTGACACCCGAGGTCCGGACTTCGATTGAGGAGGAACTGGGCAAACTGAAAATCCTGGAAACCACCTCTCCGGAATATACGGTCAGCCGGAACTATCTGGAGTGGCTTACCGTGCTTCCCTGGGGGCGGCACAGTCGCGATTCCTATGACCTGAGCCGGGCGCGAAGGGTGCTGGACCGAGACCACTACGGTTTGGAGGACGTCAAGGAACGAGTTCTGGAATTCATAGCCGTGGGCAGGATGAAGGGAGATATCTCCGGGTCGATCATATGCCTGTCAGGACCTCCCGGGGTGGGCAAGACGTCCGTAGGGAAGAGTATTGCCGAGGCACTGGGGCGCCGCTTCTATCGCTTTTCCTTGGGCGGCATGAGAGACGAGGCGGAAATCAAGGGGCACCGCCGCACCTATATCGGAGCGATGCCCGGGAAGTTCATTCAAGCGCTGAAGACCGCCGGCACCTCCAATCCGGTCATCATGCTGGACGAAATCGACAAGATCGGTGCTTCATTCCGGGGCGACCCTGCCTCGGCCCTGCTGGAGGTCCTGGATCCCGAGCAGAACGCCAGCTTCCGCGACCACTATCTGGATGTTCCCTTCGATCTGTCCAACGTCCTGTTTGTGGTGACGGCAAACCGAACCGATACGATTCCATCGCCGCTCTTGGATCGTATGGAAGTGATCCGCCTCTCAGGGTACATCCTGGAAGAGAAACTGGAGATTGCGAGGCGCTTCCTCATTCCCAAGTCGATTCGCAACCACGGTTTGACGCGGACCCAAATCGGTATTCGAAAGGCAGCACTCCGCTCCATGATCGACGGCTATGCGCGCGAGGCCGGAGTGCGCAGCCTGGAAAACCTGATCAGGAAGATCGCCCGCAAGGCTGCGCTTGAGTTGTCTCGGGACTCCGACAGAAAGATCGTCGTCACGCCAAGGAATATCGAAGCCTACCTGGGAAAACCCATCCACAAGGCGGACGAACTTGCACCGCACGCCCCCGGGGTAGTGACGGGCTTGGCCTGGACCAGTTTGGGCGGTGTGACCCTGCAGGTGGAGGCAACAGCCGTGGCCAGCCGGCGCAAGGGGTTCAAGCAGACGGGACAACTGGGAGAAGTGATGGTTGAGAGTTCCGAAATAGCCTACTCCTACGTCATGTCGCAAGTGGCGGATCTGTCGGGCGATGTCGAATTTTTTGACCGGCACTTCGTTCACTTGCACGTTCCGGCCGGCGCCATTCCCAAAGACGGTCCCTCCGCAGGGATCACCATGGCCGCGGCTCTGGTTTCGCTGATCCGGAAAAAACCGGCAATCCAGGGCTTGGCCATGACGGGCGAGTTGACGCTGACCGGGCGGGTGCTGCCGATTGGGGGAGTCAGAGAGAAGGTGATCGCAGCGCGGCGGGCCGGCCTGGCCCATTTGATTTTTCCTGAAGGCAATCGCAAGGACTACGAGGAACTTCCGGACTATTTGAGGAAGGGTCTGACCGTGAATTTCGCCGGCCACTTCGACGACGTCTGCCGATGGGCACTGACCGGGTGAGAAATGCGGACTACTTCGGCAGGGTATTCCTGAACCGGTCGATGGTCTTGGAAACGGCTTCAAGGAGGGGCAGGGAAGGAGTAGTCAGAGGATGACGGGTCTGAAAGGTGTGGCCGGCATTTTCGATGATATGGAAACGGCAGAGTCGGCGATCGCCACATTGCCACAGGCGTTCACCTTCCGACAACGGTACCCGGCGGTCCTGGCGGCCGTGCAGAAACATGATGGGAACAGTGGATTCTCTCACAGCGTTCAGGACCTCCAAACGGCGATCATTGCGCTCCAGCGCCTCCAAGGCAGCCACACCCATTCTCAGAGGCGCTTCGTGTTCCTCCCTGGGGACCTCCAGAAATCCCTGCTTTCTCCAGCGCCGGCGTGTTTCGGTATCGAACCGGTCAAAGGTGCGAATGGCTCCCCAGGTGACGATCGATGCTATCTGCCGCACCTGGCGCGATAGCAGAATGGCGTAGCTTCCACCTCGGCTGTGTCCGACCACTCCGAAGGCATTCAGGCGCATTCGGTTAGCCAGCGGCACCTTACCCAGCAACAGGGCATCCATCACCAGATCCCAATCCCGCAGTTCCTGAGTGGTTGAGTTCCTGGAAAATCCCTCCGGATCGTCAATCCTCCAGGGATTGTCCTGGATTCCCGAAAACGCGTGGTTGAAGGTGATGGCGGCGAATCCGGCTTCGCTCAGACGCCGCCCCAGGTAAGGAAAGAATCCCCAGTCCTTGAAGCCCAGAAATCCGTGCGCCACAACGACCGGAGTCACGATCCCCTTGCCCTCCGGAATGCGCAGGGTGCATCGCACCTTCAACTGGTTGAAGTGGCTAAGGGTGAAGTCGGATTCGATCAAGACAGGAAGTGGCCGCTCTCAATCCACGAAGGGATGGAATGGACAAAGAAGTATCCACATCGTGGCCGGGATGGGTACATCGCCGGGAGTATACCATGGGGTTCCTGCGGCATGCCCGGCGCCAGGGGAACGGCACGGGCACGGCTGACGCTTTGGAACAGTAGTATGGGACAGAACACCAGCGGCCGGCGTTGCCCGGGGCAAGGGGTTAGGCTATGCTATGAGAGTCCGTACGGTTCGGATTGGCACCTGTTTTGGCTGGGAGCGGTTGCGTCGGTCTCCACTCTTTTCCAATGACGCTGATTCCTCCTCCCCGACAAACCCCCGATCGGGGCCGGTCCGACGGTCGATCGGAGGTGGAAGTGTTGCGGAATCGATGGTTTCTTACGATTGGACTGGCGATTGCCGTATGCGCCGCAGGGGGCTCCCGGGCCGCGCCGCTGCAGAAGAAGGTGGAGACGGAGCCTGCCCCTTACTTTATTTTGCCCACCTGGGATGGCCAGGTCATCAAGTCGACGAGCCTGAAAGGGCAGGTCGTGTTGATGGCCTTCTTTCAGACCTGGTGTCCGGATTGTCAGCGCACCAACCCGCTCCTGGAAAAACTGTATCGGAAGTACAAGGATCGGGGTTTTGTGGTCCTGGGGATCTCCCATGATCGGGGAAAGGCCAAAGATGTCGAGCCCTACATCAAGAAATACGGGTTGACCTATCCCATCCTCCTGGGCGACTTTTCCATCGCCATGAACTACGTCAAGGTGTCCCCCCAGCGCCCCAACTTCAGCATTCCCTACCTGGTGCTGGTGGATCGAAAGGGAAACATCGTAGGCCGATTCGTGGAGGGCAGGAACGAGGAGACCCACGACCTGAAGAAACTGGAAGAACGCATCACTCCGCTGCTTTAGCGGGGGTGCTGAATTCGACCCGGGTTTCGAAAAAGGAGGGGTCGATAACGACGCGGTGCTCAAGCCGCATTTGTTGGTACCGGTCCTCCAGCTTTTGATTCCGGATGCGCGCCTGGATCTCGGGGTGGGCTTCGGCCAGGCTCATCTTCCTCTTTTCGTCCAGCTTAAACAGCGCGAATCCCAAGGGCGTTTGCACAATCGGGCTGAGGTCCCCCGGCTCCAAACTGAACAGCAGGTCAACCTCGGGCGGAGTCACCAGGGTCTTGTTGGGCAGTCCGCGACGCACGATACCCGTGTCTCCGCCGACGCCGGAGGTCAGCGGATCCTCGGAGTGCTTGGCGGCCATGACCTCGAAGTCGGCTCCTTCCTGAATTTCCCGGCGCAGCTTCTCGGCCTTGGCCCTGGCATCCTCGTCGGACAAGGTCTGATCCTTTGGTCTGTTGTCGCCAAAGAAAACGTTGGAAGCCTCCGAGCGGATGACCAGCCGGCGGCCTCTCACCATGTCGAAGACGGCGGCATTTTCCTGGTAGTAGCTCCCGACCTCCATGGCCGAGACCGCTAGTTCCTCCTTCAACTCCTTTTCCACCGCCTTCATGAGCAGACTCTCCTTGAAGAGTGCCAGGACTTGCTTCCGGTCTTGGTCATCCTTGATCGGCAGCCTCCCCACCCTGTTTTTTTCCAGCATGGCCTGGAACTGGCGATAGGTCTGCTCGACTTCCGGGCGAGCGTCCAAGCCACGTTTTCTTGCTTCCCGGCTGTACAGCTTGGAACGGACGATGTAGTCGGCAAAGGCCTGCTTACCCGCCGGTTTCGAGAACAGGGAGCGCTGCCGCGGAGGCAGCAGTCGGAGTATTTCGGCCACCTGTGCCCGGGTAAGCGTCTCGTCTCCTATGGTGACAATGACCTTGTCTTCAGCGGAGGCGGACTCGCCTTCAGGCAGTCCCGGGGACGAAGCGCCGGCGGCGAGGCTGAACAGGGTGGCGCACACCAGAACGGTTGGGGGCGATAGGGTCAGCATAGTTCCTCTCAGATTATAGATTCAGGATCTTCAGGATCTCCTTCTTGTCGGCCCTTACTTTGATGGGGGCATTGGCAAAGGTGGAGCGCACCTTGTCTTTTTTGTCCAGCAGTTCGTTCCTGTAGGTTGCTTCTTCGTATAGGGAATCCAGATGGTAGTTGGTGGTGTAGTCCGGATCTTTAAGCAGATTTCCGGTCAAGACCGCCACCACATCTTCATGGGGGTCGATTTCCCGCGTCTGGATCAGTTTCTTGATTCCGGCTACGGTGGTGGCGGAGGCCGGTTCACATCCGATACCGTCCCTGCCGATGATGGCCTTGGCGTCGGCGATGTCCTGCTCGCTGACAAAATCGCACCATCCCTGCGTCCAGTCCATGGCCCGCACCGCTTTTTTCCATGAGACCGGATTGCCGATCTTGATTGCGGTAGCCAGGGTGTGGGCCTCAACACGCACCAATCGCGGAGAGTGGTAGATCAGTGTCTGGTAGAGAGGGTTGGCTCTTTGGGCCTGTATGATTGTGACCATGGGCATATTCGGGATAAAGCCCAAGTCGTGCAATTCCTTGATGGCTTTTCCGAATGAGCCGCTGTTGCCGAGGTTTCCCCCAGGGACCACAACACGGTCGGGCACCTTCCAGTCGCGCTGGCACAGCATCTCGATGATAGTTGCCTTCTGCCCTTCCAATCGAAAGGGGTTGATCGAATTCAGCAGGTAGACGTCGGTCTCCTGGGTGATTTCCTTCACCAGCTTCATCGATTCGTCGAAGTCACCCTCCAACTGCAGGGTCAGTGCTCCGTAGTCCAGGCTCTGGGCCAGCTTTCCGAAAGCGATCTGTTGGTCCGGGATGAATATCACGGCCTTCATGCCGGCGCGAGCCGCATAGGCCGCCATGGAGGCTGAAGTGTTTCCCGTGCTGGCGCAAGCCACCATTCTGGAGTTGAGGAGGTTGGCCTGGGTGACTCCTGCAGTCATGCCGTTGTCTTTGAAGGATCCGGTAGGATTCAGTCCCTGGTGCTTGAGGTGCAACTGCTTCAGTCCCACGTATTCCGCGCAGTGCGGCGCCGGGTAGATGGGAGTGTTCCCCTCCTGCATGGACACCACCTTGGAATAGTCGGTGCAGAAAGGGAGCAGTTCCCGATATCTCCAGACGCCGCTGAGGTCGAGGAAATGGTTGGAGAGACGCCGCTGCAGGAAGAGGTGCTTGACCTTCTCGGGATCCTCGAACTCAAAGTCGTAGACCACGTCCATCAGGCCTCCGCAAGCCGGACAGACGTACGTCTTCGACATGACGGTGACGGCTTTGCGGCAGTTTTCCTCAATACACTTCAGGAAGGCGACCATGAGCCGAATCTACTGAAAATGAACGGAAAACTCAATTGCATTCAGGCGGGCCCGCATTTCTCACCAGGCCGCTGAGCCTACGGTAGTAAAGTATTCGTGTTTAACATTTTGCGGCGCTTTGTATGGAGTCTTCAGCCTACACACGGTGCTGGGCGCGCCCTGGCTTGTCCTTTTCCCCTCAGCGCATCCATGCTCGCTCGACCGTAGT
>JAPVWS010000198.1 GCA_027493295.1 Candidatus Versatilivorator vitaminiformans
GCCAGCAGCCACAGCGCGGTCTTGGTGTAACTGGTGGCTCCGGCGGTGGAGGGATGGTAGAGGTAGGTCGGCCGGGCCTGGATTTCGCCTCGGGCTACTGTCAGGAAGCGGTGGCGACGACTGTTCTGGATACGCCCCGCCTGGATCTCGGGGATCATGACCGGGAAAAAGCCCCGAAAGAAGCGGTACACAGGGGACCTTTTGCCGTAGGTCACCTCGAAGACCCTGGCCGTGGCAAAGGTGTTGATGCCTTCGTCCAGCCAGGCGTGCTCGAATTCGTTGTTCCCCACCAGGCCGTACCAGAACTGGTGACCGGCCTCGTGGATGGTAACGCCTTCCGGAGCCCCGCCGCCCAAAGGGTTGAAATAGCGGGTTCCGCAGGTGTAGAGGGTGGGGTACTCCATGCCCCGGGCCCCGCTCCTCCATGCCGGATCCACCACCGTCAGGTGACCGTAGGGATACTCCCCGAACCAGAGGCCGTAGAGCTTCAAGGACTCCTCGGTGGCCCGAAAGTGGCGGTCCACCTGGCCCTGGTGCTCGGGTTGATAGAGCAGGCGAATATCGACCGATTTGAGGCCGGGATGGTCGAAGCGGCGGCGAACCTCTCGATAGTCCGGGCTGGTCGTCCAGACGAAGTCGTGGACATCATCCTGCTGGTAGCGGTGTGTGGAGGTGCCGTCGGCGTTGTCGATCACCCCGAGCTCCACGCCGGTGGCGCCGACTATCCATTCGGTCGGGACGGTCATGCGGACGTCGTAATTCCCGTAGTCGGAAAAGAACTCGGTGGCGGCGTGGAACTGGTGACAGTTCCAGGAACCGTCGGCTTGAAAAACTCCCAGCTTGGGAAACCAGTGGGCAATGAAGAAGAAATCGCCGCGGAATCCGGTTCGAGCGAAGGTGCGGGGGATCTTGGCCTTCCAGCCGATGGAGACCCTGATGCTCTCGCCGGGCTGCACCGGCCGCTCCAGGGGAACCACCAGCACGGTTCGATCGTCCTTGTTGCCGTCGTCCGGGGAGGCGAAGTACATGGCGGAGGTGCGGTCCGATTCCCGGAAGGGCCCGGCGGTCTCCACCTTCACAGATTCCACCCGGCTGTAGCTCCAGTCTCCCGGACGCGGGTTTCGCAGGGAGGAACGAGGCCTGGAGCGCAGGGAATCTTCCCGCAGCCAGGTGCTGCGGTTGTTCAGCCAGGCGTTCCAGTAGAGATGGAACCACAGCTCGCCGGCCGGCTTCCCGGTGGCGTTGCGCCATTCCACCACCTGGTTTCCTTCAAGCAGGCGCTCCTCGGGCAGGAGCTTGACCTGGATGCCGGCTCCAAACCTTGAAGGATGCCGGCAGACGGGAACTGAGTTTGAGGAACCAGTCAAGCGCTGGTCATTCTTGTTCTTCATGTTTGCCGGTTAGCCCCGCCGCACGCCCTGCCGGGAAGATCATACATAGTAAAACAGGGACCTGCTACGAACCTCGGAGACTGGGGCCCCCACCGGGACGCTGCGTTTGCCCCCCACCGGCTCGACTGCGGGCTGCGCCCTTGTCTCGCCGACTCCCCCTCAAGGGGGGAGTGATACCAGAGCGTTGTATGCAGGCCTCAAGTATCACTCCCCCCTTGAGGGGGAGTCGCAGAAGCCGAGCCGCAGGCGAAGGCTGATGCGGAGGGGGGCATACGCGACGCCGCCAAGCTGCGGCTTGCTGAGTTACGGCGTTTGTTTCAAATAAGCACCGCCCCCGCCCTGCTGGGCGAATCATACGGGGTGAAAGCGGGGTGTGTCGGGCCGCCGGGGAGCCTCTCAGCCGGTCGGAGCGGTGACCCGGCTTTCCTCCAGGAACCGGGGGAAAACTCTCAGGCAGATTCGCAGGAACCGGTCCACGTCATTCCGGGTGGCTGCACGGTAGGGAGGACGGCTGGAAAGCAATTCCCCGGTCAGGAATCCGGTCGCCGCCGCGAAGGTGCGGTCGAAGGCGGTGTCGGTGAAACCCTCCTGCACGAGAGGGACCACGAACTCCCGGAAGAGGCGCTGCAGCCCCTTGCCGATTTCCACCGCCTCGGGCTGGCCCTCTTCGCAGAGCTGAAAGTAGCGCAGCATCAGCTTGGGGCAGGCATAGATCAAAGAGCTGTAGGAGCCTCGCACCCCGGCGTGCCACCAATCGGCCAGTATGTCTTCACCCACGAAGATCCTGAGCCCGGGAGCCAATTCCAGGAAGGCGGCGGCCTCTTCCTGACTACCGACTCCCTTGCATCCTATCAGGGGGAGATCCTCATCCAGCAGGCGCTTGAGCAGGTCGGGGGTCAAAGGCTTCTTGGAACGCCCGGTGTTGTAGAGAATCACCGGCATCCCGGGCGCCTGCTGGGTGACCTCCTTGAGAAATCGGGCAGCCTCGGCGTCGGATACAGCCAGCCAGAAGGGGAAGGCTATCTGTACCCCACCGGCCCCGATCTCCTGAGCGAACCGGACGCGGCGAACGACCTCGGCTGTCCAGAGGGCGGTGCATCCGACCTGGGTGGGGGTTCCGAACGGCCGGCACTCCTCGACCGTGACCCGCGCCACCTGCCGCCACTCCTCCGGCGTCTGGGCATAGAACTCTCCGGTGGTTCCATGGGTGTATACCCCGTGGGCGCCGGCCCGGCACATCCGCCGGACGTTCTCCCGCAAGGCCTCTTCGTCCACCTGGTCCTGCGCGGTCCAGGGCACCGGCATCCCGGCCCACAGGCCTTTCAAAGTGTCACTGGTCAAGGGCACTGAAAACCTCCTTTTCCTGGCGGCATCGAAGGGCTCCATTTTAAGGAGATCGGAATCGGTACGCCAGCGGGAAGTCAATTGCTCCCTCCAAATTGAGTTTCCTGACGGCACTCTGTTACAATTTCTCGCCTTTGGCCTAGGGGGGTTCACTGCGACCATGTACTTCAAGGAAAACGATTCAACCGGGATTCGGCTGGTGGAGGGAGTCCACGAAGGCCGGGGCGCCATTCGGATTCGGTCCTTTTTTGACGACGAGAGCCGCCTGGGGACGCGCTTCCACGTCTGGGAACTCGATCCGGGGACCAGCGAAGGCGCCCATACCCACGAGGGAGAAGGAGCTCTGGAGGAGATTTACTACTTCACGCAGGGCCAGGGAAGGATGTGGATCGGAGACGACCACGTGGACGTCGCCGCCGGGGATGCCATCCTGGTGCCTGCCGGGGTGCCCCACGGCTTCGAGAACAACGGGACTTCACCCCTGAGAGTCGTCCTCTTCTTCGGCAAGCCGCAGGCAGATTAGTGTTCTGTCTCAGAAATAGGGTTGCCATGTTTCGGAGCGCAACGGCGCCGGATTCTAGGAGCGACGACGATGCAATGCTCTTTCATTGTGAGGAGGAGCGACGACGAAGACGGCGCCGTTCCGCCCGAACCCGGAGGGCCGATGGAGGTTCCGCGGAGGGAGAGCACAACGGTGCCTGTTGAGTGAAACGCAATGGGCTTCTCCTACCAATTGTTTCCCGGTGGAACCTCCATCGGAGATGGTAATCCTGTTTCTGAGACAGGACACTTACCCCCTTCCTAGAAGCAGTCCCGGAACGCTGCCGGGACTTGAGATCGCGGCCGGCCATGAGACTTCGCAAGCTGGGCAAAACCGGGTTGACGGCCTCCGAGGTGTCTCTGGGGACGGCCGAGATCGGCCTGGACTACGGGTTCAAGGGCTCGCCCCAGTATTCCCGGCCTGCTGTTCGGGACTCGATCCGTTTGATTCGCCGGTGTGCGGATCGGGGGATCAATTGGCTGGATACGGCTCGGGCCTATGGCGACAGCGAGGAGGTGATCGGACGAGCTCTGAAGGACCTGTCTCCCAGACCTCGGATTTCCAGCAAGGTGATCTTCGATGGTCCGGTCGTCGACATGGACGCCGCTACGCAGCGGAGCCATGTGTTCGGTTCGATTGAATCCAGCCTGCGGGCTCTTCAGGCGGATTCCATTGACCTGCTCTATATCCACAACGCGACCGAGAAGATGTTGAGAGAGTCCGCCATCCGGGATTCGCTGGAGGAAGCCCGGTCCCAGGGGAAAATCAGGCTGGCGGGAGCCACCTGCTATGGGGAGGAGGATGCCCTGGCGGTCCTGAAAGACCCGCTGTTCCAGGTGTTGCAGGTTCCCTTCAGTCTGCTCAATCAGGAAATGAGGCGGCGAGTCTTTCCGGAAGCTGCCCGCAAGGGAGTGGGCATCTTCGTGCGGTCCGTATTCTTGAGGGGGGTACTCACGCCTCAGATCGATTTCCTGCCCGAAAGGCTGGCTCCGCTTCGGGTGCAGGCCTCCAAGATCCTGCAGGTACTGGGTCCGGAGGTGGACGGTCTGGCCGAGGCCGCCCTGCGATTCTGCCTTTCCCTGCCGGAGATCTCGTCGGTCCTGATGGGACTGAAGAATGAGGCCGAGCTGGAGTCCAATGTTTCCTGCCTTTCCCGAGGCCCGCTGCCGGAGGCGGTGATGCCGGCCATGGCGGGGATGGCTTTGTCCGATCGGACCCTGGTGGACCCCACCTGCTGGCAGGACCTGATCTGATGGAGGTCGCCCCACCAAGGGTGATGCTGCTATGGAATCACAAGAGAATTCCAAGGACCGTTTCCGAAAGGGCCGTGACAGAGGCTGCCGCTTTCTGATGCGACAGTTGAGGCCGGACGGGGGCTTCGGTTCGCCTCAACGCGGGCTGGCGGACTACTACAAGGTCCCCTTGGCCTTGATGGTCAGCGGGGCCAGCGCCGAGGCCAACCGCCTGCTGGACTGGATTCGCCGGCACGGTCAGGGCAGGGACGGAGACTTCGGGCCCCGCTTGCCGGAAACCAACGGGTATTACTACATTTACTACAACATCTGGGTCATCATCGCGGCCCACCGCCAGGGGCACTTCGACCTGTCTCAAAGGGGCATGGACTTCGTGCTGCGCTTCTACGATGAGGAGAGCGGCGGATTCTATTCCAGCCCCATCCAGAGGACCGCTCGGGTCCTGCAGGACCTCTGGGTGGTGAGTGGAGGCGGCCAGGCCGCACTCTACACCGGCCGGATGCGGGAGAGCCTCGGGGTCGGCCGCTGGATGAAGCGATTGATGGGGCTGCAGCCCAACTACCCGGAGCAGCTCTATTCAGTCTACAGCCGCGCGGGCGGTCTCCAATCCAACTTCGATCCGGAGGAAGAGATCCGTTTCGTTCTGAACGCCTCTGCCGAGCGGGACGAGTACTTCTTTCATCCCGGTATCGCCGCCGGCTTTCTGGCGAACCTCTACAAGGCGACCGGGCAGGGGGAGTGGCTCCGCCTGGCGAAGGACTTCCTGAGGCTGGCCGAGATTGCCAGCGATTTCAACTACAAGAGTCTGCGTGCCGGAAAGGTGGCCTGGGCCGCCTCCAACCTCTACACCCTGACCGGCGAGAGGAAATACGCGGAGATGGCAACCCGGGTGGGCGACAATCTGCTGGCCTCTCAGGCCGAGGACGGCTGCTGGAAATTCGGCGAGATGAGCAGCAACGACGCCACCGCCGAGATGGTGGTGTGGCTGGACGAGGTGCATCAGGCCCTGGGCGGCTGAGCAGTCATTGATTGGAGGTCAGCGCCGGTCGTGGAGCATCCCGTGTTGAGGACGACCGGTCGCCTTGGCCGCAATCTAACAACCTGACAAGAAGGAGAAGACGACATGCCCTTTATCGACATCAAGGAGCTTCCGGCCCTCGAGCTTCAGCCCGGAGTCCGCCTCCGAACCCCCTACGGCAAAAATCTCATGCTCTCCTACCTGGAGATCGAGGAAGGCGCCACGGTACCTCTGCACAACCATCCCCACGAGCAGGGGGGGATCGTGCTGGAGGGCAAGTTGAAGATGACGATCGGAAACCAGACCCGGGTCTGCGAGGCGGGGTCGATGTTCCTGGTTCCCCCCAACGTCTACCACAAGGCCGTGGCCGTGGGGGGACCTGTGCGGGCCTTGGACATTTTCAGTCCGGTCCGGGAGGACTACGCCAAGCTGTCCAATACCTATGTCGGCGACGTCGACGCCGAGACCGGCTAGGCCGCATTTCTCGGGAAAGGTGAAACATCATGTTGAATCGCAGGCGGTTTCTGCAGAGGGTGGGCGCCGCCGCACCCGCATCCATGGTTTCGGCCGCTGGAGGCCTGGCTGCCGCGCGCCAGGTTGACGGTGCGGCGCCGGACGAGCCTCGCGTGTTCCTGCGGGAGGACTTTCACCACATGTCGGGGATCGCGCCGCCCCTGACCAAGGCGGATGTGACCAAGACGGTGGACCTGGTTGCCGGAACCTCGGTGAACACCCTCATTTTCCAACTGGCCCCCCGCGGTGGGATGTGCATTTACGAAACCAGGGTCGGACAGATGCACGGCAGCAACGTGCGCAAATGGAACCATGCGGTGAACTATCGGGACGGATTGCATGTGCGCCAGTTGGTGCGTGAGGGTTGGGATCGACCCCAGCTGTTCTGCGACCGCTGCCATGAAAAGGGGATGTTGTTCTTCGCCAGCGCGCACCTCAACCTCGGGGCCGGGGCTGCCGAGCAGGCCCGAGGCACGGGCCGACTCTCCGACTTCGTGCTCGACAGCGACCACCTGCGGGTGGGTGAGGATGACGACCCCCGAGCCCGGCATATCTCCCCGGTCCGGCTCAACTTTATCCATCCGGAAGTGCGGGAAGAGCGTCTCCGCATCTTCGAGGAACTGCTCTCCCGTTACACCACTGACGGCGTCGAGGTGCACTCCGAGGTGCTTCCCATCTGCCGCTTCGACCAGGTGAGCCGGTGCGCGCCCCTGCTCACCCGGTGGCTGCAAGACCTGAAGGCCATTGCCGGGAAGGCCGAGCGGGAACAGGGCCGGCGCAAGCGGGTCTACATGCGAATCCCGGCCAACCCCCGGGCTTGGCAAGCCGCGGGCCTGGAGGTGCCGGAATGGATTTCGGAGGGGCTGCTGGACGGACTGATCTGCGCCTCGACCGACCCGGAAGTTTTCGACCAGGATATCGATATTTCCGAGGTGGTTTCGCTGGCCCGGGGAACTTCCTGCCGGCTACTGGTCGAGTGCGGGACCACCTTGAAGAAGCGGCGGGACGACAAGCCGACCGCCCGGCTGCTGTGGGCGGCCGCCGCCAACGCCTATCAGCAGGGAGCAGCCGGATTCGGAATCAACGACATGGTCCGAAGCCAGCAACTGGCCTTTCTGAAACACATGGAGGACGCGCTGCGTCCGCTGGGGTCCCCGGAGTTGCTGGAAACCGCCGACAAGATCTACCACGTGCGCGACCAGCCCAGCAATCCCGGGAATTTCGGATCGGGCCTGCCGGGGTTCGATCCCGTGCTCCCCAAGCCGCTCGAGGTGGGGCAGCCCCAGGAAGTGCCGCTGCGGGTTGCCGACGATCTCCGTCGCTGGCACGCCCTGGACCGGCTGCGGTCTGCGAGGCTGAGGGTCCGCATCAACAACCTGGAGCCCTCCCTCAACCGGTTGAGGATCGAGCTCAACGGCAAGCCGCTGCCCGACTCCATGCTGCAAATCACCGACTTGAACTACCGCTTCATCAAGGAAGGTGTGGCCTACCAGGGCAGTCAGATCTATGAGTACCGGCTGTCCCCCGAGTATTTCCCGGTGCCCGGGGAAAATGTGGTGAAGGTGACCCTGCTTGAGAAGGACCCGGATGTCGATCTCCTGTTCGAGATCCAGGACGTGGACTGCTCCATCGAATACCGGCTGCACCGGCATTTCGAGCCGCGGCCCATCGAGTATTGACATGAGCCATTTGCAAAGTTCCGGAGGTAGGGGACGCGAAAAAGGGGACCGGCGCTGCAACGTCCCCGGCCCTGCACGACGAATTTCGCAAAAGGCTCGATTTGAGAAAGGAGGAGCGGCCTTGAGGGTTCCATGGAATCTGTCGGGCCGCGACCAACCATGAAGCGCAGACATTTCTTGCAAGCTCTGGGCATGGCGGCTCCCGGCGCCGCCCTGGCCCCGCCGGCCGCGTCCTCGGCCGCGAAGCACGACCAGGGAGCCTCAGCGGAGGGGAAGGACGGCGAACCCAGGGTCTTCTTCTATGACGACGGGCGCCACTACTCCGGGCTCTATCAGTTCGCCCCGCCGCTGGAGGCGGCCGATCTGACCTATGCCGTGGATCAACTGGTCGACAGCGGCGTCGACACCCTGCTCTATTCGGCGGGACTGGAAGGCGGCGCCGTCCAGTACGGCAGCCAGGTGGCCGGCATGTGGGGCGACAACGTGGACGTCTGGGTCCACCCGATCTTCTACCGCGCCTCTCGCAATCTCCAGCAACTGGTGGCCGACGGCAACGACCCCATGCGGATCCTGGCCGAGCGCTGCCACCAGAAGGGGATCTGGTTCATTCCCACCTGTCCGGTCTGCATCATCGGGGGAGGCGAGGAGTCGGAGCGGGGATACGGCAGAAAATCCGAATTCGTGTTCGACAACCCCCAGTTCTACGTGGGCGAGGACGATCATCCCCGGGCGCAGTTCCTGGGACGCATGTTCGGCACCGGGCGGCTCAACTTTCTCCACGCCGAGGTGCGCCAAGAGCGGTTCCGGATTTTCGAGGAGTTGCTGACCCGTTACGAGTCCGACGGGATCGAGCTGGATCTCTCACTGGACAACGAATTCGGCCCCTTCTGCCGTTTCGGCGAAGTGGCTCAACTGGCTCCTGTCCTGACGCAGTGGATCCGGGACATCAGGCGGGCGGCCCAAACGGCCGAGCAGTCTCAGGGCCGGCGCAAGCGGGTCTATATTCGGATCCCCGCGGGTCCCCCTTCCATGTGGAGGATTCCCGGGTTTGAAGTGGAGACCTGGGTGTCGGAAAAACTGGTGGACGGACTGGTCTGCATGAGTCCCTACAAGAAGGAGACTCCCAGGAACAACGTGCTCCTGTTCGATCAGGATCTGGACCTGTCCGCGGCCGTGAAGCTGACCCGGGGAACCGGTTGCCGGGTGCTGGCGGGGATCGCCAGCTACCTGGGCCGTCAACTGGAGAGCACGGCCACGGCGCCCATGCTCTGGGGCGCGGCATCCCTGGCTTACGACAAGGGAGCCGACGGGTTCGGGCTGAGCACCGGGGGATGGGTGCCGAACGGTTGGCCCTGGACGGCGGCGGAGTACGAAACGCTCCGCTTGCTGGGGCACCCGGAGTTGCTGGCCACCGCCGACAAGAACTATCGGGTGCGTTCTCTGGCCCGCAGCACCGGCGACCCCGAGCCCCTGTTCCCGATTCAGGACCCCATCCTGCCCCAGAGATTGCCCGAGGGGAAAGCCGTAATCCTGCCCCTGGCGGTGGCCGACGACCTGCCCCGCTGGCAGGCTTTGGGAAAGGTCAAGTCGGTGCGGCTGCGGGTCCGGGTCACTTCCATCGAGCCCTCCCTGGACAAGATGGCCGTCAGCCTCAACGGCCGGACCCTGCCGGATGCCATCAGGAACGACATCGATCTGCACTTCAGGGTTCTGAAGAACATGGCCATCGGGCCCTACGGCTACATTCTGGAATACCACCTGCCTCCTGATCACTACCCCAGTAAGGGCACCAACCAGGTCGGGGTGACCCTGGTCAAGCGTGATCCGAAGATCAGTGGACCTGTCAACGTGGTGGATGTCGACTGCCACATCGACTACCGTCACCATCGGAATTTCGAAGACTCGCCCATCCAGTACTGAGCGGACTGTTGGACTTTAGAGCTCAGTTTGCAACCTTGGTTTCAGGTCGTGCCCGTCGCGGTTAACCTCAACGCCTTAGTGGCCCTTCGTCGTTCTTCGTGTTCCTTCGTGGATTCCTCTGTTTGATCCTTGGCGGATCGTCGCCCGGTCGTATCAGCCCTTCGGCTTGGCGGGTCTGATGACGGGCAGCCGGAACACCAGCCAGAGCGCCGCCAGGATGGTAGCGATGGCAAAGCCGAAGCTGGCGGGGAATCCGAACCCGTCGGTGAGGGCTCCGTGGGTGGCGGGAGCCACGCTGGATGCCAGCGGAGCCAGGGCCATGACCGACATGTTGCGGGCTCCCTCCGCCGCCGGCGACATGCTGACCACGTAGTTGGGCAGGTAGGCTCCTCCCAGCTCTCCCGCTCCCAGCAACCCGAAGGAAAGCAGGTAGCCGTAGCCCGGCACCAGCCAGGCCCAGGCGATCCCGGCTCCCACCAGCAGGACCGTGGTGGTCACCGGAGAGCGGATTCCCCTGCGGAGCGCCAGGAATCCCAGCAGGAAGCCGGCCACCGACTTGAATCCGAAGCGAAGGGCCATCACCAGACCTGAAAACTCCTTCGGTTCTCTCCCCATGGCTACCTTGGTGTAGAGCGAGAGGTTGGGCATGGAGGAAAGCGAGAAGTACCAGAGCACGTAGGCGATCCAGGTCAGGGCCAGCGGGCGGGAGGAGAAAAAGGCAGCGATGCTGCGCCTCAGATAGGGCAAAAAGGGCGGGCGCTGCTCCTTTTCCTTGACCGGAACCAGTTGGTAGCGGCTGCTGAGAAAGGCGACCGTGGCCATGCAGGGCACGCCGATCCCGTAGAGGAAGGCGAAGTCGAGGGGATATTCCAGGAAAGGAAGTCCCTGGTTCAGAACGAACTGGGCGCCCAGGGAACCGACCACCGCGGCCAGGGGAGTGAACCCGAAGGCGATGCCGAAGATTCTGGCTCGTCCGGCAGCGTGGTCCCCACCGCGGCCAACACGGCGGTGCTGATGCCGTAGGACCAGACCACTGTGGCCCGTTCCAGGCGATAGGGGATGAGCCAGGAACAGACCAACGGCCCCAGTCCGCCCAGCAGATGGAGGGATGCGGGCAGGCTGGCGACCGCGTAGCTGGCGCCCAGCTTGTCGCACAGGGCCGCCTGGACAATGCCGATATAGGTCACCGGGGCGGCCAGGTAGATCAGCACGTAGGAGCAGAAGAAGAGGACACCGTTCCGGCGCTCCATGGCTGGCGTCAGCTCTCCCAGTTCCCGCTGCTCGGGGAGATTGTCGGTGGTGCCAGGAGTCGTTTCCGGAGAGTCGGAAGGGTCGGTTGTTTGAAACACCCCTGTTTCGTCCCTTATGAGCCGCCCCGTCGCATGGGACGGCGGCGCGGCTTGCCCCCCACCGCATCAGCCTTCGCCATTCGGCGCGGCTTCTGCGACTCCCCCTCAAGGGGGGAGTGATACTCAAGCGTTTTGTGCAGGCCTCAAGAATCACTCCCCCCTTGAGGGGGAGTCGGCGAGGCAAACGCGGCGTCCCTTCGACCGGGCCGCAGCCTGCAGCCGAGCCGGAGGGGGGCCAACGCGGCGCCCCGAAAGC
>JAPVWS010000199.1 GCA_027493295.1 Candidatus Versatilivorator vitaminiformans
CGAGTTCGTGAGTTCCGGTTGGGACCTCAAGGCCCTGCAGAAGACCATGGTCATGAGCGCCACTTATCGCCAGTCCTCCCGGGCCGCCGCGGAACTGCTGGCCAGGGATCCGGAAAATCTCCTGCTGGCGCGAGGTTCCCGCCAGCGGCTCTCGGCCCAGGCCATTCGGGACCAGGCCCTGTTCGTGGGGGGACTGCTGGTGGAAAAGCTGGGTGGCCCCTCGGTGAAACCCTATCAGCCGGCGGGGCTCTGGGAGGAACTGGCCGGGGACATTGCCTACAACCAGAGCACCGGGGAAGATCTCTACCGCAGGAGTCTCTACACCTTCTGGAAGCGCACCATCGCACCGCCCTCCATGCTGAATTTCGACGCCGCCGCCCGCGAGATGTGCACCGTGCGAGTAAGCCGAACCAACACCCCCTTGCAGGCGCTCAACCTGATGAACGACGTCACCTTTGTGGAGGCCGCGCGCGGGCTGGCTCAGCGGGTGCTGGCCGAGTCGGAGAGTCACTCCCACTCGGACCGGATTGCCCGGGCCTTTCGGCTGGCCACCGCTCGCCCGCCGACTGCCGAGGAAGGAAAGATCCTGCTGGAAAGCCTGGAATCCCACCTCGATTCCTATCGTTCCAACCGCAAGGCGGCCAGGGAGCTGTTGAACACCGGAGAATCCCCGGCCCCCAAGGGTTTGGACCCTCGCGAGGTGGCTGCCTACATGGCCGTCGCCAGCCTGATTTTGAATCTCGATGAAACCATTACCAAGGAGTGAGCCATGAATCCCTTCCTGGAAAGCCAGCTTCTGCTCACCCGTCGCCACTTTTTCGGTCTATCCAGTTGGGGACTGGGGACAGCCGCCCTGGCATCGCTGCTGGAGGGAGATGCGGCCGCGGCCGGACCGGACCGGTCTGCTCTGCAGCCTCTCCCCGGTGAGGCAGGGCTTCCGGAGCTTCCTCACTTTGCCCCCAAGGCCAAGAGAGTGATCTACCTGTTCCAGTCGGGGGCTCCCGCTCAAATGGACCTGTTCGACCACAAGCCCCGGCTGCAGGAGCGCCGCGCCCAGCAACTGCCCGATTCGGTGCGCAAGGGCCAGCGGCTCACCGGGATGACCGCCACACAGGACAGCCTGCCCATCGCCCCCTCGATCTTCAAATTCAAGCAGAACGGCCAATCGGGAGCCTGGGTCAGCGAAATCATGTCGCATACCGCCAAGGTGGCCGACGAGCTGTGCTTCATTCGGACCATGCATACCGAGGCCATCAACCACGACCCGGCCATTACTTTCTTCCAGACCGGCGCCCAGTTGGCCGGCCGCCCCAGCATCGGAGCCTGGCTCTCCTACGGGCTGGGAAGTCAGAACCGGGACCTGCCCACCTTTGTGGCCATGATCTCTCAGGGGACTGGAAAGTCCGACAGCCAGCCCCTCTACGATCGCTTGTGGGGCAGCGGCTTCCTTCCCACCCAGTACCAGGGAGTCAAGTTTCGCTCGGTGGGAGACCCGGTGCTCTACCTCTCCAATCCTCCGGGACTCTCGTCCGCCGGACGCCGCCGCTTCCTGGATGACCTTTCCCGCCTCAACCAGTTGAAGCTGAAGGATTTCGGAGATCCGGAAATCTCCACCCGCATCTCTCAGTATGAGATGGCCTATCGGATGCAGACCTCTGTACCCGACCTGATGGATCTGTCGAGTGAACCGGAGAGGACCTTCGAGCTCTACGGCCCAGCTTCTCGCAAGCCGGGGACCTACGCCGCCAACTGCCTGCTGGCCAGAAGGCTGGTGGAGCGCGGCGTGCGCTTCGTTCAGCTCTTCCATCGCGGCTGGGACCAGCACTCCAAGCTCCCCGAACAGATCAAGGGGCAGGCCCTGGATACCGACCAGCCCTCGGCGGCACTGATTCAGGATCTGAAGGAACGCGGATTGCTCGAGGACACGCTGGTGATCTGGGGCGGGGAGTTCGGTCGCACCATTTACTGCCAGGGAAAGCTCACGGCCGACGACTACGGCCGCGATCACCATCCCCGCTGCTTTACCATCTGGATGGCGGGAGGAGGCATCAAGCCGGGGACCACCCGTTTGACCTTCAAGTTTCAGGGGCGTCATTTCCGACTGACGGACGTGCACGGCAAGGTGGTGAAACCGATTCTGGCCTGACCGGTGAAATCTCTTTCAATCCCACAAGCCCGGGCGTCCTCTATTCACCCTATCCAACGGAACAAGTATTGAAGAGCGAGCCAACAGAGTCCAAGCCGGCTTCAAATCGGCAGGCTTCCCGAAGAAGTCTTTGCAAAATGGGGGCACTGGCCCTCGGGAGCCTTGCTCTTCCCTGGGGCTGCCGAACGCCACCCCTCTCACCCGTCCGGCGCTGGAGTTCCATGGAGGAACTGATCAAGGCCCTGGACGGTCCCCACAACTACCTGCCCACTCCATTTAACGCCGACTACTCGGTGGATCTCGAAGGCCTTCGCCGCAACGTGGCCTTCCACGCCGAAAGGGATCGTCTGACGGTGGTGGTCGGAGGCGGCTATGGCGAAGGCTGGAAGCTGGGCCTGGATGAGCACCGTGAGGTGGTCGCCGCCGCCGTGGCCGGAGCCCGGCAG
>JAPVWS010000002.1 GCA_027493295.1 Candidatus Versatilivorator vitaminiformans
ACACAGATAACATACTGAGAATAAAGACAGTTATGAACAGCACTGGACGACGGTGAACGATTCTGGAATTTTCAATACCGCCGCATTCGCGGCTGGGTTCACGCAGAACCGATACGACCCCGGGTTATCACCCGGGGCTACACGAGGCCGCTGCTCCGCAGCTCTATAAGGATGGCTTGTAGGGGGCGTTTCCGTGGCCTACCAACTCCAACCGCAGCTTCGCAGCTCTCACCTAACCGACAATACTGCCGCAGGATAGGATTTTTTCTCCTGGGTGGCACCGTCCATACGCCTCAGCTAACCCGGCGGCGGCGCGTGAAGGGGAGGGCCGCCAGGAAGACCACCACGGCCACGCCGAAGCCGAAGAGGGCGGCGCCCAGGTCACCGGGTGGATCCAGCCACAACCAGAGGATGGTGGCTGACGTAGCGGCCGCCATGGAGGCCACCACGGCGGGGGCGCGTTCTGGGCGGTACCAGAACAGGCCCACCAGGAAGGGCAGCACCATGCCCGGGGCCCAGAAATCGTAGACGAACACCAGCACCGAGATGATGTCCTGGTAGAGGTAGGCCAGCAGGGCGGCGGCCACTCCGGTGCCCAGCGTGGTCCACTCGGCCACCCGCAGCAGGGTCCGGTCCGCGGCCTGAGGATTGATGGTGCGGCGATAGATGTCCTGCATCACCACGGTGGCGTTGCAGGAGAGCACGCTGTCGGCCGAGGACATGGCGGCAGCCGCCATGGCGGCGATCATGACGCCGGCAAAGGCCGGGTGAAAGGTGGTTCGAACCAGGGCCGGAAAGACCTGCTGAACCCCTTCGGCGGCCGCCTGCTGCACTTCGGGGTGGGCAGCCGCCGAGAGTCCCAGCACGCAGGTGGCGATGGGCAGAAACAGCAGCAGGAAGAGGCCGCTTCCGGCGACTCCCAGCCTGGCCTGGCGAGCGTCGCGGGCAATGAAGCAGCGGACCGTGTAGGTCGGGATGAACATCTCGCCCAGCAGAAAGGCCACAAACAGGCTGACGGCCCCTGTCACCGACCAGTGGCCCGTGATCTGGAAGTGGGCCTGACCGAGCTGCTCAGCCAGTGGAAGAAAGCCTCCCTGCTGGAAGATCAGCATGCCCGAGGCAGCGGCTATACCGCCCACCAGAACCACGAACTGCAGCACATCGGTGGCCACCACCGCCCGCATTCCCCCCACCGTGGAATAGAAAATGGTCACCGCAGCCCCGATCAGCAGGGCGGTGCCATAGGGAATGCCGGCGATGGAGGCGGTGATGGTGGCCATGGCCGCCATCTGGGCCACCAGGGCCCCCACCAGGAAGAGCAGGCAGTGGGCCGTCGCCAGGGCACGGGCCACCCGGCCGAATTTCAGCTCGAAGAAGTCCGCTACCGTGACCAGGTCGAGCGCCCGGAGCCGGGGGGCCGCCCACAGGCCGGTAAAGATCAGTTGCAGGTGCCAGGCGCAGGTAACCAGCGCCGCGGCCACGCCGATTTCATAGACGCGGGAGACGCTTCCCACCGAAGCTCCGCCCCCGATCAGAGTGGCCGCGGTGGTGGCCAGCAGCACCACCCAGGGGACGTTTCTTCCCGCCAGCGTGTAGTCGGTCGAGGTGCGGATGCGGCGGGCGCTGCCCACCCCGATCCAGAGCAGAACCGCCAGGTAGGCGATCAGGGCTGTCAGCTCGACCATGCGGCTGCTATCGAACACGAGAAGTAATGTCTGCTGTCGATGAGTCGACGGAGATGATCGGCCCGTCTCCTACATCGTCTCGAAAATAAGGAAGCATCGAACGGCAGCGCTCCCGAATAAGGATAATCCCCGGGGGCAAGTTCTCGATTGACGCGGCTGCTATACTCGCCCCTGTTGCGGGGGTTCGTCGCCCGCCGACAGGTCGATTGCAAGGAAACGGAAGGACAGCCCCTGATGGAGTCGTCCCCAAAGGCCCACGTCGAGTTCGAAGGTGTCAGCAAGAGCTACGACGGTCGCACTGTCGTGGTTCGGGACCTGGACCTGGTGGTCTACGAGGGGGAGTTCCTGACGATGCTGGGTCCCTCAGGCTCCGGCAAGACCACCTGCCTGATGATGCTGGCGGGCTTTCAAACTCCTACCTCGGGCACCATCCGCATCGGCGGGCGCGCTGTAGACGATCTCCCCCCGCGTAAACGCGACATCGGCGTCGTCTTCCAGAACTATGCCTTGTTTCCCCACATGACCGTCGGGGAAAACCTTTCCTTTCCCCTGGA
>JAPVWS010000020.1 GCA_027493295.1 Candidatus Versatilivorator vitaminiformans
CGCCCTAACAGACTGTTTATCAAGCTGGATTTGCCGACATTGGAGCGGCCGATGAATGCGATTTCAGGAAGGTCATCCCGTGGAAACCGGGACGGATCATGAGCGCTGCATACCAACTCGGCGGAATGGATCTTCAATGGGTTATGGAATCTTGCGAAAAATCCTTCTCCATTGAAGGCTTGTACTCCTCGATCTTGTCCTCCGCTTTCTCCTTGGCGACCGGGATCTCATCCTCCAGGGCGATCTTCAGCACCTCGTCCATGGTCTCGACGAAGTGCATCGAAAAATGTTCCTGGATGTTCTGGGGCACCTCGGAAAGATCCTTCTCATTCCCTTTAGGCAGAACGGCCACCTTGATCCCGGCCCGGTGTGCAGCCAGCAACTTCTCCTTCATGCCGCCAATGGGCAGCACCTTGCCCCGCAGAGTGATTTCCCCCGTCATGGCTACGTCCGGCCTCACCGGAATTTTGGTCAAGGAGGAAATCATGGCCGTGGCCATGGTGATTCCGGCCGAGGGTCCGTCCTTGGGAATGGCTCCTTCAGGCACGTGGATATGCATGTCGAAGTTCCGATGAAATTCCCGAGGAACTCCCAGCCGCTGAGAACGGGAACGCACGTAGCTCATGGCGGCTTGCGCCGACTCCTGCATGACTTCTCCCAGCTTTCCGGTCAAGGTCAGGCGACCCTTGCCTTCCATCAAGGTGGCTTCGGTGTTCAATACTTCTCCCCCGACCTCGGTCCAGGCCAGACCGGTGGCCAGACCGACCTCGCTTTTCTCTGCCGAGCGCGTGTTGCGGAATTTGATGACCCCCAGATAGTCGTTCAAATCCTTCCTGTCGACCTGACGCGAGATCCCAGCGCCCTCCTTGACCACCTTGCGGGCAACTTTGCGACAGATCGAGGCGATCTCCCGTTCCAGATTGCGCACCCCCGACTCCCGGGTGTAGTTCTGGATGATCCCCAGAATGGACTCGTCGGACAGAACCAGGTTCTTCTCCTTCAAGCCGTTCCTGGGTAGCTGCTTCTGGACCAGGTAGCGTTTGGCGATCTCCAGCTTCTCGGCCTCGGTGTACCCCGAAATACGAATGACTTCCATTCGATCCTGCAGGGGCTGTGGAATGGTATGAATGACGTTGGCGGTGGCAATGAACATGACCTGCGACAGGTCGTATTCCACATCCAGATAGTGGTCCACAAAGCAGTGGTTCTGCTCCGGATCCAATACTTCCAGCAGGGCCGCTGAGGGGTCTCCGCGGAAATCCATGCTCATCTTGTCCACTTCGTCCAGCAGAAAGACCGGGTTCTTGGTTCCGGCTTTCTTCATCATCTGGATGATCTGCCCCGGCAAGGCCCCGATATAGGTTCGGCGATGCCCCCGGACCTCGGCCTCATCCCGCACTCCCCCCAAGGAAAGCCGGACGAACTTGCGTCCGGTAGCTCTGGCTATGGAACCCGCCAGCGACGACTTCCCCACTCCCGGAGGTCCTACCAGGCAGAGTATCGAACCCTTGGGGTTTTTCACCAACTGGCGCACGGCCAGGAACTCCAGAATGCGCTCCTTGACCTTCTCCAGTCCGTAGTGGTCCTCGTCAAGAACCTTTTCCGCCCGTTCGATCTTCTGAATCTCCTTGGATCGCTTCTTCCAGGGAACCGCCAGCAGCCAGTCGATGTAGTTGCGGGAGACGGTGGACTCGGCCGACATGGGAGGCATCATTTCCAGCCGCTTCACCTCCTGCATGGCCTTTTCAAGGGCCTCCTTGGGCATGCCGGCTGCTTCGATCTTCTTCTTGAGCTCATCCACCTCCGATTTCTCGTTACGCCCCAATTCCTTCTGAATGGCCTTCATCTTCTCATTCAGGTAGTACTCCTTCTGAGCCTTTTCCATCTGACGCTTGACCCGAGAGTTGATGGAACGATCCACGTTCAGTTTCTCGATCTCCACATCCAGAATGTCCCTCAGCCGGTGGAGGCGGTCCACCGGATCGAAGATTTCCAGCAACTCCTGCTTTTCCTCGATGGTGACGGCCAAATTGGCAGCCACGGTATCGGCCAGGCGATCGATGTCCTCGACGCGCACGGCGGCTACCATGGTGTCGTAATTCAGGTTCTGGCTCAGTTTCACATACTGCTCGAACAGCGAGGTGACCTTGTTGACCAGTGTCTCGGTATCGCCTTGCGCCGAACGGGCGGGGGACGTCGGCCGCAAGACGGCCTTCATGTACTCGTCCTCTTCCAGGATCTGAAGCGCCTTGGCACGCTCCACACCTTCCACCAGCACTTTGATGTTGCCGTCCGGCAGGCGCAGGCTCTGGACGATATTGGCAATGGTGCCGGTGGAATAGATCTCGGAGGGCTGTGGATCGTCGACCGCAGCATCGTGCTGGGTCGCCAGGAAAATCCGCTTGTCCCCGTTGAAGGCGACTTCCAGGGCCTTTACCGAGGCCTCGCGCCCAATCACGAAGGGAATCATCATGTAGGGGAAGAGCACCACGTCCCGAATGGGGACCATGGGCAAGAGGGTGTATTCCGATTTTTCCTTGGGCTTACCGAACATCGCCATTCCGCTTTCTCGAGAAAAACAGGTTCCGTGCCGTGGGTTTAACCTGCCTTTTCCAGGAGCGAGAGATCGATGGAGTTGGCAGTCACCATTTCCTTGGTCACCACAAACTCCTTGATCTTTCGCTGGGCAGGCAGCAGGTACATGAGATCGAGCATTAGTTCCTCGATGATGATGCGCAGCCCCCGGGCTCCGACCTTCCGTTGCTGGGCCAGCTCTGCAATACCCTCCAGGGCGTCCTGATTAAAGTGTAACTTGACTCCTTCATATTCGAACAACTTCTGGTACTGCTTCACCAGCGCATTCTTCGGCTTGGTGAGGATTTCCACCAGGGCAGCGATATCCAGATCCCCCAGGGTTCCCACCACAGGCATGCGGCCCACAAACTCGGGGATCAAGCCGTACCGGATCAGATCCTGCGGCTCCACTCTCTCCAGCATGGCCAGGTTTCGCCTCTGCTGCACCGTCTTGACGTCACTGCGAAACCCGAGGGTTCTCTTGCCGATGCGGCGCTCGACCACTTTCTCCAGGCCGACAAAGGCTCCACCGCAGATGAAGAGAATATTGGTCGTATCCACCTGGGTGAATTCCTGGTGAGGATGTTTCCTTCCACCCTGAGGCGGCACGTTGGCGACCGTTCCCTCCAGGATTTTCAGCAGCGCCTGCTGCACCCCCTCCCCGGACACGTCCCGAGTGATG
>JAPVWS010000200.1 GCA_027493295.1 Candidatus Versatilivorator vitaminiformans
CTGCATGTGCCGTTCGTAGACCTGCTGCTGGATTTCGTCCGGTATCCCCACCAGCACCAGGTCGGCCCTGGAGGTCGCCTGAGCGATGGAGAAAACCGGAAACCCATCTCTTTGGGCTTCCTGGTAGTAGGCATCCCGGCGGTTGCCCACGATCACTTCCAGCCCGCTGTCCCGCAGGTTGCGGGCCTGGGCGCTTCCCTGGTTGCCGTACCCGATCACGCCGATGAGGCGGTCTTTCAGGGGGGCCAGGTCAACGTCTTCATCGAAATAGATCTTGCGCACGGGTTCGCCTCCTTATTCAACAGAGCCTTTTGCAAAATTCGCAGCGGGGCAGGTCACTTTGTCGGCAAACCTGAGTATCTGCCTTTTTCGATATCGGGTGCGACCTGGTGAGCCATGCGTGTTAACCACAAAACGCACAAAAGTCACAAAGCGAATTTTCTGAGATCGTTGTGCTCTCTATGTGTTTTTGTGCCTTTTGTGGCCATTCCCGAAAACGATCCCGCTGCCGAATTTTGCAAAAGGCTCAACAAACTTCCCTGTTCTGTTCTCCCCGTCCCTCAATGGAATTTACAGGTGATCCCCTGCCCATAGAACGACCGCTTCAGCAATCTCAACCGTTTCCCTGTACTCCGACTCGGTTACCGGTCTGGCGAGGCCAGGGTAACGCGTAATCAGGGCAAATGGTGTTAACTCTTCCGCTTTGCGAACCTCATCCGGGATGGTTTCTCCGGCTTCTTCCAACAGTGACAGAAGACGAGTCAAGTCGTGCACGTATGGGAACTCGATATTTCGCCGGATCATCATGGCCTTGATTGCCTTTTACGCTGCCTGCTGGGCCTCAAAGCACAGGTCTTCCAGATAGGCCTCAGCAACACGGTTCTTCGCCAGGGCCAGATTGCTCCTGGCGCGGTTCATCCATTCCCGCGGGTCATCAGGTGGGAGACGCTCGGGACGCTTCATACACTACCCTTCCTTCCTTGAGGGCGGGCTTGATGACCAGAGCGTGGCTGTCCTTGAAACGCTCCACATCCCCAGCGTCGACCACGAGCGCGTCAACCGCGGCTCCTACCCCGTGCAGCTTTCGGTAGATGCGAGCCATGAGGTGGAGTGCGTCCGCTCCCCGCTTAATGATGAGAAGGTCCACATCGCTGTTGGGGTTCATTCGTCCCGCGGCGGCGGATCCGAAGAGAATGATCTTTTCCGGCTGGGCCACATCCACGATTCGCCGGATGATGTCGTCCAAGGTTTTTTGTTCGAGTGTGGGACTACTTTCCGTTGGAGCGAGGCTTCGTCTGAACTCCCTTGATCCTTCACCAGCGCTAGACATGGACGGCCTCCCGCTCGACATACGGACGCAGTTCGGCCCGCAGCGCCTTGTGAGTTACCAGATCGACGGAGCGTCCCAGCAGGTCCTCCAGGTAGAACTGAGCCCCGAAGTATCGTTTCCAGTCTGCCGGTCCGTCGAAACGGACCAGGATGTCGATGTCGCTGTCTTCCGATGCCTGGTCTCGAGCCACGGAGCCGAAGAGGACGAGATCGGTGACCCCAAACCGTTGCGAAAGGGTCGCCTTGTGTGCTCGCAGCACCTTCATGACTTCATCTCTGGTCATTGGTGCTCCCGTGGAGTCGTCGAGCTTCCATTGATTGAACAGCCGTCCTGACCCGGCTTGGCGAGGCTTTTCCCGAATGCCCATTCTATCACTCCCGTCCTCGCCTGATGGTCGTTGGCCGGGATCCGTGCCGAACGCGGGAATGGAGATCAGCAGGTAGCTTGGGGTACCGAGCCTGACGATTAACCCGGAGAGTCTTCCGTCTGCCGGTGCTGGCCCCACACCAGCCCCTTCAACCTGGACTTGGGTGGTGCCTCGAAATAACGGCTGGCCAGCCAGCCCACCGCCACCGTGGGCAGGCAGGTGAAAGCGCCGTACCATTGGCCGCCGACGTGGGTCCAGGCCAGGGCCAGGGTCAGCGAGCCCGCCGCCAGGCCGATCAGTACGCCAGCCGCATTGGCCCGCTTGGACAGCATTCCCAGCAGGAAGATGCCCAGCAGCAGACCCAGAAAGGTCCCCGAGAGGCTGATGATGAGCTGGTAGACCTCGGACTGCTGGTAGAGGATCAGCACCGCCGCCACAATGCCGCCGGCGCCGAACAGCGCGCAGAGCAACCGGCTGAACCCCACCTTGAGCTGGCGGTTGGACATCCAGTCGCAGACCACGGTGGCGGTCAGGGCGTTGATGCCGCTGTCGATGCTGCTCATGGCCGCCGCGAACAACCCCGACAGCAACAGCCCCAGCAGGCCCACCTGGGCGATCTCGGTAAGCACGAAGTTGGGCAGGATCTGGTTTTGATGGAGCTGGGGAAACCCTGCGGCGGCCGTGGCGGCACCCGGGACCTCCTGGTGGTAGAAGGCGTACAGGGTGGAGCCCACCAGGAAGAAGATCAGGCATACGGCGCCCGACATCACCCCGTTGACGATGAGGGAGCGCTGGGCCGCGCGCGGCGTGGGCATGGACACGTACCGCTGCACCGCCGTCAGCGTCACCGCGTACCAGGGGAAGAAGGCGAACAGCCCGATGGCCAGGGAAGAATAGACGTTGTCCACGCCGGGCGACATGTCGAAGCGAAGATCGAACATCTCGAACTTGCCGTGGGTCTGCCCCATCTCGATCATTCCGGCCCAGCCTCCGTCGATGCGGCCCAGCGCCAGCCACAGCACGGCCAGCATGCCCCCTCCCAGGGCGACGGCTTGAAAGATGTCGGTCCAGATCACGGCCTTGAACCCTCCCAGGGCCGTGTAGAGAGTGGCGAAGGCGCCGATGGCCACCAGCAGCCAGGCCGTGGTGGCAAGGTCGTCCGTGCCCAGGCCCAGCACCGGCTCGATGACGTGGCTGACGGCGTAGAGGAGATTCCCCATCCAGGCGAAGGTATAGATCATGAAGAGCGAACTGCCGATCAGCCGGATGGGCCGGTTGAAGCGCAGCTCCAGGTACTCGTAGGCGCTGGTCACCCCCAGGCGGTGGAAGAGCGGCACGAAGACCCAGCCCACCACCGGCACCACCAGGAACGGAATGGTGATGATGGCGAAGTAGATGTGGTAATTGCCGAAGGCCGCCTGGGTGGGAAGGCCCACGAAGGAGTTGGAGCTGAAGATGGAGGCGAACATGGAGAGGCCCACCGGCATCCAGGACATTTTCCGCCCCCCCAGGAAAAAGTCCTCGTTGGAGTGCTGCTCGCGAGCGAACCATAGCCCCAGCGCCAGCACCGCCACCAGGTAGCCGCCAAAGAGGGTCCAGTCCAGAGGGTGCAGGAGTCCCAAGGGCTCAGCTCCAATCCGATCCGAATTCGGTCAAGGCCGTCAGCCCCGGGATTCTAGGAACGCCCGTCGTGCGAGTCAAGCGGCCCGTGGGTTGAAGCTGGATTCGGCCGAGGCCATGCTGTCGGGGGGCAGCCGGGGGCCGGCGGTTATCCCCGGCGGGCCGGAGCAGAGCCTGCTGATCCGGGCCGTCTCCTACGAGGACCCGGATCTCAAGATGCCTCCCACGGGCCGGCTGAGCGATCGGGAAATCGCCGACTTGGTTCAGTGGGTGAAGTCGGGGGCCTTCTTTCCCCAAGCCGAATCGACCTCGACCGACCAGGGTGGAGGCATCGACTGGGAAGCGGGCCGCCGGTTCTGGTCTTTCCGGCCCATCGAGCCCCCCCGGCTTCCGGCGGTCGAAGATAGCCGCTGGGTTTCCTCTCCCGTCGACACCTTCGTGCTCTCCAGGCTGGAGGCCAAGGGACTGACGCCGGCCCCGCCCGCCGACAAGCGAAGCTGGCTCCGCCGGGTGACCTTCGGTCTGACCGGCCTGCCGCCCTCGGCGAGCGAGGTCGAACGGTTCGAGGCAGATCATTCCCCCGAGAGCTTTCGGAGGGTCGTGGACCGGTTGCTCTCCTCTCCCCACTACGGTGAGCGCTGGGGCCGCCATTGGCTGGACCTGGTCAGCTTTGCCGAAACCAACGGTCACGAGTTCGACCACACCAAGGCCGACGTCTGGCGCTACCGGGACGCAGTCATTCGCGCCTTCAACCAGGACGTTCCCTATGACCGCTTCGTTCGCGAGCACGTGGCCGGAGACCTGCTGGCGGAGAAGCGCTTGGGGCCGGACGGGATCCACTGGGAATCTCCGGTCAACACCAGTTTTTTCTGGTTGGGCGAACGCCTCAACGGCGCCATTGACTCCGTCAAGGCCCGGGCCGACGAGGTCGACAACCAGATCGACGTTCTCTCCAAGGCCTTCCTGGGCTTGACGGTGGCTTGCGCCCGCTGCCACGACCACAAGTTCGACCCCATTCCCACCAGCGACTACTACGCCCTGGCCGGGGTTCTGCACAGCACCGATTTCGCCCAGGCGGTCATCGATTCGTCTGCCCGACAGCAGGAGATTGCTTCCATCCGACAGCGGATCCAGGACCGGACCTCCGCTATGGAGGCTCTACTGAAACCCGCCCGCTGGAGCATGGCACGCCAGATCGAGCCCTACTTGCTGGCGGCGGCCGAGATGGCCTCCCCTCGGGCCTCGGCCGAGCCCTCCGCGGTGGCTGAGCTGGCCGGCCGGCGGCTGTTGGATGCCGGCCTGTTGCAAGCCTGGGTCGAGAC
>JAPVWS010000201.1 GCA_027493295.1 Candidatus Versatilivorator vitaminiformans
CCCACCACCTGGCCTCCACGAATACCGCCGCCTCCGATAGCCAGCGACCAGCAGTGAGGCCAATGGTCTCGTCCGGCCTTTGAGTTGTGGTGGGGCGATCTACCGAATTCACCCATCACGATGACCACGGTGGAATCCAGCAGGCCTCGCTGCTTGAGGTCTTCAAGCAGGGTGGGGAGCGCTCGGTCCAGTCCCGGGACCATCTTGTCCTTGTGGCGTTCGTCGTTGTCGGAGTGGGTATCCCAGCCGTTCAACTCATGGCCGGCAGCCGTGACGAAGCGGGCGCCTGCCTCGACCAGCCTGCGAGCCAGCAGCAGGCTCTGGCCGAAGCTGCCCCTCCCGTACGCCTCTCTGATCTTTTCCGGCTCCCGGCTCAAGTCGAAGGCCTGGCGGGTTTCAGGTGTCAGGATCATCTGCAGGGCCTGTTGGGTGAATCGATCCATAGCCTGGTGCTCGGCACTTTCGATCTTGCTGCGATACATTCTGTCGACCAATTTCAGCATCGAGCGCCGGTCGCGCAGGCGTTCAACCGTCAGGGATTTTGGAAGAGCCAGGTCGGAGATCCGGAAATCCTCCTTGCTGGGATCGGGAACCACCATGGGGTCGAAAGCCGGATCCAGGAAGGCGCCCTTGGTATATTCGCCATAGGAAGCCGTTTTCCAGGTGTCGGGAACCAGTACGTTGGCGGGAACGTTGTTGCGAGCCCCCAGTTCCCTGGTGACGATGGTGCCCAGACTGGGAAACTGCATGGCAGCCGTGGGACGGTGTCCGGTCAGCGCGTAGTAGGTGCCCTGGCCGTGGTTGTTTTCTTCGGTGTGGACCGATCGGATAAGAGCCAGCTTGTCCATCTGCCTGGCCAACCGCGGAAGCAGCTCTGAAACCTGAATTCCGGCCACGTTGGTTGGAATGGGCTTGAAGCTGCTGTTGGGCTTGGGATCCCAGGTATCCACGTGGCTGGGACCTCCTTCCAGCCAGACCAGGATGCAAGCCTGGGCCGTCCCCTGTTTGCGGGTGTCTTTGCCGCCGGCAGCCTGCAGGCTCCGGAAATTCAGAAATTGGGGCAAGCTGATTCCGAGAAGGCTGAGAGAGCCGACTCGAAGGAAGTGGCGTCGCTTCAGAAGCTCCCGGGTAACGGTCAAACACCCTGCTTTTCGCATCATTGTCGATCTCCTGGCGCCCGCATTCGGTTCCACCAAGGCGGCGTCAGTGGTTGAAGGCAAACTCTCGGGAGGTGATCAGACTCCAGGTCAGGTCTTCCCAGGCCCGCTTCTTGTCGGAACTTTGGCCCAAGACCGATTCCAGCTCAGCCAACTCCGGCGGTGCGGGCAAGCGAGACAAGGCTGCCAGATAGAGCTCCTGAATCACCTCGCGGTGGGAGGCGTCCCTTTGCATCAACTGGTCGAGGCGTCCGCCCTTCTTGGAAATCTTCTCCGTGTAGGTCGTTCCCACCAGCATGTGTAGCGCCTGATTGAGGCTGGGCGAGGCCTTGATTTCCGGGACCTGCAGAAGATTGGGGCGCCCGTACATCTGCAGAAAATCGGAGGGATAGATGTCGGGAACCTCCAGTTGAATGGCCCGGGTTCCCAGCGGAGCCTGGCCCCCCTGGCCGTTTTCGAAGATTTCCGGGACGCCGGTCACCTGGCTGATGGCATCCAGAAGCACCTCGGCTTCCAGCGGCTTCGGGATGAAGTGCGAGTAGTTCAAGGCGTCTTGACGGTTCGACTCGCGGGGAGTCGAGGCAAGCTGGTAGGTCCGTGAACGGGTGATCCGACGCAGGATCTGCTTCAGGTCGTATCCATGGAGCCGGCAGTCCTCGGCCAGTGCCTGCAATAAACCGGGATGGGTTGGCGGATTGGTCGAACGGAAATCATCCACCGGGTCCACCAGGCCGCGTCCAAAAAGGAAGCCCCACATGCGGTTCACCAGGGTTTCTGCAAAGTAGGGGTGAGCCGTGACCCAGCGGGCAAACTCCCGGCGCGGATGCCCCTTGCCCGCGGAGGCGATGGCTTGTCCATCCAGGAAGGCAGGCTTGACGAGCTGCTTGCGACGTGGGTGAATCACCTTCACCGTTTCCGCCGACTCTCCAAAATCCGGTTGGCGTCCGGCGGGATCGTCAAAGAGAACCGCCGCCCCGAACCCGGTCCATTCGGTCCGGCTGATCTGTCCGAAGAAGGAGGCCAGCCCCCAGAACTGATCCTGGCTCCACTGCTCGTAGGGGTGGTCGTGACACTGGGCGCAATCCAGCCGCCTTCCCAGAAAGACGCGCACCTCTTCCGGCATGATGTCCTCAGCCTTGGCTTCTTCCCCGTAGGACAGGAAGTGCCTGGAGGCTCCGCCGTAGCCTTGCGCCGCCAGCCGCTCCAATGCAATTTCCCGATAGGAATTGTTTTGGGCGATGTTTTGCCACATCCAGCGCCAATAGGTATAAGCGTGCTCCGCCCCCCCGACGGCGCCGGCCGCCACTCGGAAGAGCCGTCCGAAGCGAAAGGTCCAGTAGTCCACGTACTCGGGAGAATCCAGCAGGGCGTCGATCAGTTTCGTTCGTTTTTGAGGGTCCTGGCTGGCGATGAACTCCCGTGCCCGACCGGGTGGCGGTAGCGTTCCCGTCAAATCCAGGCAGACCCGACGCAGGAACTCGGCGTCGCTGGAGAGCGGTGATGCGGGGATCTGAAAGCGGCTCAACTTGCCGAAGACGTACTCGTCGATAAAGTTGTGAGGCGGAGGCGAAGGGTTGGCCTGTAATGGCTCGGAGATGACTCCGAAACGTGCGCTGACGGTATGACCGGCCGTGCGGACGATAATGGTTGTCTCTCCCGCAGTCCGTGCCCGGACTCGACCTGAGTCAGTCACCGTTACCACTTCTTGGTTGCTGGACTGGTAGGAGGCCAGATGGGTCAGGTCCCGGGTGCGACCGTCGGCAAGATGAGCGGTGACCAGCACCTGGTGCGTTCCCTTGGCATCCAGTACTCTTTCCCTTGGAAACAGGGTCACCTGTTCGACTGCAACCTCTGAATCCTTGCGTTCGTAGGGAGCGCCGGACTGAATCCAGTCCAGCAAGGTGCGGTAGTCGGAAGACTCCGTGGTCAGGCGTTCTCCACCTCCATGAGGCAGAATGAGGGTGGGTTTACGCAGCAACAAGCTGTTTTCGGGCTGGCTCAGGTCGATACGTGGAGTCTCCGGACCTGCGGACTCCAGGCTCATGACCTGGTAGGTGCCGCCATTGACGATCCAACGGTAGTCTTCCTTCGGATCCAGGGCGTTGAGGGAGAGTTTGAAACCCCCTCGCCCCTTGACACCCGCGTGGCAACCACTGTCGTTGCAACCCCGCTTGGTCAGGATTCCACCGATTTCATGCTGAAAACTGAAGGGTGGCCCCGTCGCCAGCGACCGTACTGTCAGCATTGCCCTGGCTGACTGGTCGGCCACATGGGCTTGCAAGGTAGTGCTTCCCTCCGCCAGGGCCGTCAATCGACCTTGATCCTCGATGGCCGCCATCTCGGCGGAGCCCAGTACAAGTGGCGCACTACCCGTCAGGTCGCGTTCCAAGCCGTCGGAATACCTGCCCAGCACCAGCACCTGCTGGGAGGGGTTGAGACCGGAGAGGTGAATTTCCTCCGGAACAATCCGGAGTGAAAGCAGGGCTGGGGAAGCTGCGGTTTCCTGGCTGTGAGCCAAACCGGGATTCCACCCGAGGCAAATCACGAGAATCGCCAGGGTTTTTGCGAGTGACTGGTATGCGGTTCGAAGGAGCAAGATCCCTCCAGATTATCAATGCTTCCAGCGATCAACGACTGGAGGTCATGACCGGAGTCTCTTCGGGCGGCCGGACAGCCAGGAACGGAATTCTTCCTGCCGGCAACGCCGGACCCACCCTTCCGTCCACAACCGGCCGAGCCATGAGTTGAAGAAAGCGCGGGGAACCTGTGATGGGAGTGTCGGGACTTGCCCAGACCACGACCGTTGTTGCGCTGCGTTGCGGGCGGTGGTGGTCGGGAGATACTACCTCAACGCCGAGCGGTCGATACTGGATACCTCGCATCAACGTTTCCGTCCAGCCGGCCGCGGTACTGACCCAGGCCTGCACACCTGGGGGAAGGTTGTCGACCGTGAGCAGGACATTCCCCTGGAATCCTTCCTCCTTCTCGCACACCACCACCATTTCCTTGGCCTGGCCTGCCTCCAGGTTGATTCGGTCGGTCTTGTCGATGAGTGTGGACAGGGACGGCGTGACTCCCAGACTGATTTCAACCCGACCCAGGTGAGGAACCTGCGGGCGCGCCAGCAGCCGGTATCTGAACCGGGGTCCCCCTTGCACCGAGGTCAAGTCACGGATCCGCAGGAAGTAGCTGCCTGATTGCTCGATGGTGAAGATCGTCTTCCGTTCAACCGTTTTGTTGACGTCGTCGCCGTCACCGCCGTATTCCATGTAAATGTTGGACACCAACTCGTTGCCGCTCCCGTCCAGGAGCTTGAGCCAAGGGTTGAAATGCGGTGGCGAGTCCCCGGGAGTTTCAATCTCGAAGGCCAGTTTCTGTCCGGCTTCGGCTCGAAAGCGGAAGAGGTCGACATCGCCGGGCGTCTGGATCCGGCCCTCGATCAGGCCGGGAATCTGCACTGTGCCCGATCGATCGAGGGAGTTGTTGGGTTCCACTTCGGGAGCCGGTTCGATCCGGGAATCACGTGCAGGAGAAGGAGTGGAAGAATTGCCTTGTGCAGCTACGGGTTCGGTTGGTACAGCGAGCTTCCCGCTGAAGGGGACCCGACCGGAACGGTGCTGCAAGAGGGCCAGACGGTTGGACTGGAGCGGCCGTTGGAAACTTCCCAGTTGTCTCAGGGTGGCTGAGTCCCTTTCCAACCAGTCGCCCGGCTCCGGGTGGGCCAGCCTGCCCAGAACCTGGCGGGCTTGGGGAGACCGGCGTCGGACAATCCGCAGCTGGTAGCCATGATTGGGGTCGCCGGTTCCGGTAAAGGTGCCGACCGAAAGGAAATAGCGGCCCGAGGACTCGAATCGGTGAGAAACACGCTGGGAGAGGGCGAATCTGCCGGTGGAGCGGGTTCGCTCGTAACGCTGAAAGGGCTCCCAGGTCAGGGCAGGGCCCTTGACGGCCAACCGGACCACACGGCTGGGATCGAACCAACTGTCGGAACGTTGGTAAAGGGTGATTCCGGCTTGGGCCTGGTAGGTGCGGCTGGGGCCCAGATCGGAACGGACGGCAAAGAGCAGTTCCTCCCCCTGGGAAACTCGGAACGCATAGAAGTCTCGCTGGCCCTTCTCTGAGAGTCTGCCGTTTACGACGGCGGGGACCGACAGGTATTGCGCATCTTCCGCAGCCTGGTGCGGGCGGTCGGTTTCCGAAACGATCGGATCCGAGACTACCTGCAGGCCCAGGGCATTGGAGAGTCCACGGGGAGTGACCAGCCGGAACAGGTGCAATCCGAGCGTGGCCGTTTTCGGTATCCGGATCTGCAGGACGGCCCGGTGATCGGCTTTCACCGCTTTCCCCAGGTAGTCTTCCGGTTTCTTGTCCTTTTCTTCCGAGGTGGCCTGGAGTTTTTCCAGCTTCAGGATGGAGGCGGAGAGTTCCCCTCCCTCAAACCAGACGGTTTGGGCGCCTTGCAGGGCTGCACCCGTGACTTCGAGGTCGAATGTCGTCCCCTGTTGGCCGCCCAGGGGGAAATGGGAGAGCAGCTTGGGCTCAGGGACTGTTCCGATATCCTGAGCGCTCAGTGGAGCCGCCAGGCACAAGGTAGCGGCAATCAATCTCAAGTACACGGGAAGGCTGACCTCGATACCACAGTCCTGACCGAAAGCACTCCCAAGGATACCATAGGAGTGCAGGCTCAGGGACCGCTATTCCCCCGGAACGGGCCCACACCCGGATCCTTTGCCAAGAGCTTGAAGGCAAGGAGTTTTCCCCTTGGCAATGACCGATCCGGACGTTCAGGCCACCGTCTGGCAGATTGGCCACTTTCCCCGGTCCGCTTTTCGGAAAGGGATTTGAGTCACGTCGCTGACCAGCGCTCCCGGTGAGTCCACATATAGAACTTGTCGGGCGAGGGGGGCGAAGGCCGCGTGGAAGTGCTGCATCGATTTCACCACCAGGATCCGCTTGGTCCGAGGATCGATGCCCATACTGGTGAAGGCATCGGCCCCCAGGGTTTGAGTTCTAATGGAGTTGACGACGATGTCGATGCCGCCGGTGCGCAGAGCGACGGCGTCCCCAAGAGGCGAGACCGAGCGGCCGGCACCGCTGCCGAAGGTTTGACAGGCGTTGGGGACCACCTTGGTTACCGTCACCGGAAGATCCAGGGGACGTCCCGAACTCGGCCCCATCTTGCCGCCGAGACGCACATCGAATCGGCCCCCTTCTCCCGCTTCGGTAGCCACGGCTACGGCCGTCGGATCCCAGATGCAGGCCACCGCGGCATCCTCGACCCGGCGATCGATCAGAGCCTCGAGAATAAAGGTGGAATCTCCGGACGCTCCGCCACCCGGGTTGTCGGCCACATCCGCCAGTACCACCGGTCCCCGGCCCTGGCTCAAGGCTTCTCGCAGAGCTTGGTCGATGGTCCGGTAGTCGGGCCGGAGCCGATGACGCAGTTCAAACAGTTGACGCCCCAGGGATTCTGCCAGGCGGTTTCCTTCCCGGGGATTCCCATCGGTGACGACCAGGATCCGAGTTCCCATGTCGGCAACATCCCCCCAGAGAAATCCATGAGCAATGGAGATGGAAAGAATCTCCCTCTGCTGTTCCAGATGCTTGACTCCGGCCAGATAGCTCTTCATGGGTTCCGAGGTGGTGTGGTAGATGCCCATCATTCCGCAGTCATACAGGGCCATGTGCGGTCGATAGGCGCCTGAGGCAGTTGCGGACAGGATGTGAAAGAGTTCTGTGGCCCGTTCGGCAGCGTCCGTGTGGGGGTATTCCTTGAAGCTGACGATGGCGGTAGCCTCCTCAACCATCCGAGGGGTCAGATGACAGTGCAGATCCAATTCGACCCCGACCAGCACCCTGGGACCGACCAGGGCGCGGATACGAGCCAGCAGATCCCCCTCGCAGTCGTCATATCCCTCGGCAACCATGGCGCCGTGCAGGCTGAGTAGAACCATGTCCACCGGCATGGCCCGCCGAAGGTCCGCCAGGATTTCTTCCCGGAATGACTCGTAGACGCGGCCTAGCGTCACTCCGGAAGGCTGGGCAAAGGCACACAGACTCTCCACAACGGACCAGCCGTTCCGTGAGGCCAGTTGGCGCCAGAGGATCAATGGAACCGCAAAGAGAAACGGGTCGTGGCCGTGGTTTCCCCCTCTGACGAGGCAGGTTTCCTCAAAGGTACGGTAACCGGTGGGGAAGGGAGAAAAGGTGTTGGTTTCGGTGCCCAGACAGGCGAGAAAGAGTTTCATGGGTTCTCATCCGCAGTATTCCCGGGCATGACCCGCCGCTGTTGAGGATTATTCCCCAATCCGGGCCGGGAACGAAAACGTTTTCGGTTCCATCCGGCCGAATCCCGGATCCGGAGAAGGACAAACCCAGGTCCGCGTGAGATGGTATGATTTTCCCGGGCTCCGCCACGACAGGGCCGGTCTTCTGGTTTTCCTTTCCCAAACTGTTTCGGGTGGGCATCCCCTCACCGAAAGGAAGAATCGTGAATCCCAAGATGCTTGTATTGTCCATTGCCTTCCTGACTGCAGCCGCCACGGGCTGTAACCGCAGTGCCGGTCCCAGCGATGCGGCTGCCTTGGAAGAGCACTTCCAGAAGTCTCTATCCGGAGCGACTCTCGTCGGCCATTTCACGGTGGGGGATCAGAAAAATCTGCGGGAGGAAAAATACACCATCACCAAGGTCTCGAAGATTCCAGGCGGCCTCTGGCTCTTTCAGGTCCGAATTCAATACGGAAAACGTGACGTCACGCTGCCGCTGCCGCTCAAGGTCCAGTGGGCAGGGGACACCCCCGTCATCACTCTGACCGACTTGAGCATCCCGAATCTTGGAACCTACACGGCCAGAGTGCTGATCTATCGAGATCAGTACGCCGGAACCTGGAGTGGCGGCGATGTGGGTGGGCAGATGTTCGGGCGACTGGTTCGGGATACGAAACCCTGAGTGTCCGACTAACGGTAGCGCACCGTCAATTCGACCTTTTCCACCTTCATCCGGGGCTGGGAATCGGCCGCCGGGCGAGTCCGACGAATCCCAAGCAGATTGGTGCCGGCAACCAGTTGCGTGCCCCTCGGCCGGAACGTCAACCATCCTTCCCTGATCACGGGCCGAGCGAGTAACGCCCCGTTCAATCTCACCTCGATTTCCTGGTCGATCCCTTTTTGGGGAGGCAGGTTGTAGTAGCTATCGGGAGGTTCGGCATTGCGCGCCCGGATTCTTGCCTGCATGAAACGCTTGACGAAGGTCCGCTCCAGTTTTTGTGTATCCGGCAGGGACTGGGCGGCCGGATCCGACAGTAGGATCCTCAGACTGAGGTCTCTGATCCTGTCGGGTTTCCAAGCCAGGCTGTCGGCCACCTCCAGTCGAAGCAGAGTGTCGGCTTTGCCGTCATTGGCCAAACCGGCCGGGAGTTGGGCCATCATGTTGGAATTGGCATAGAAATAACGGGGAGTATGCCAATTCTCCGGCTCCAGCGAGGGGTGTCCGCCCCCGCCCCGGCGCTGTATCACGAAGGTCTTGTCCCGGTCTCTCAGCGCTTCGGGCCTGCCCATTTCCCGATAGGCCTGCAGGTGGGTTTCCCAGACCGGGGTGTCGCTCCACTGAGCCGAGCGCCAAACGTGGACGACGGGATCGGGAAAGGGAACTCCGATTCGAGCGGCCGGCTCGGGACGACCGTAAGAGAAGTTGAAGGTGTGGATGCCGTCGGCTCCCTGCCTCCACCAGTTGGCGAAGATCCCGCGAAAGACCTCAATGGGAGGCCACTGGTAGCCGTCGCTGCTGTGCCAGTCGTCCAGGCTGGGATAGAGCTTGATGTTACGGTGCCGGGTGAAGCCCCGGTAGCCTTGAAGGTCGACGTCGAAGGAACGTACCCCCAGCGCGAAAAGATCCACTATTTGCTCCCGGGCCCAGGTTTCCACGTCCAGGCCGTCGAAGTGGGCACCCTCAACCGTTTCCGGAACCCTGGCCGACAAGAGGAAAGGACGGTTGCGCTTGCGCTCGAACTCCAGCAGCATGGAACGGAGCTCGCGCATGAACTCCGTGAGGTGGTGGCGCAGTTGCCATTGCCTGCCGGGGGGCAGCACCGGAGGGGCGCGGGCGAAGTCGATATCGATACCGTCGAAATCGTAGTTTTCGGCCACCTCCCTCAGGATGCTCAACTTGTAGTCCCTCACCCCCTGAACGGCAAAATTCCACATCCCCGAATCTCTCCAGGGCAAATGGATGAGCCAGTCGGGGTGGGATTCCTTCAGCGAGATCTGGCGGGTGGGCAGCAAGTGAAGGTCGTTGTCGCCGCCGTTGATGCGATAGGCAAAAAAGGCTTCCAGCCTTCGCTTGCGCGTTTCTTCCAAAAAGATCCGGACGGGATCTATACCCTCGTCCAACCATCGTTGGTAACCGGGATGGTCATAGGTCTCGGCGTAGTGGGGCAGGATCTTGCTGGGATAAGGCGCCTGATGGCCCTCCCCCCAATTCCACCACAGACTGTCGATATGAGTGCGGAAGTGGTCGATGAAGTCAAACTTGTAGTCGACCAGATCCCGGATGTCCGGATCGGTAAAAGTGGGGTCTCCGTGGATGGCGTCCCGGTTGACCACGACCCTGCGACGGCGGTTGACCGCCGCCAGATGTTGAGCTGAAAGCTTGAATGGCACCGGTAAGTCCTTGAGTTGACGGGGCCGGGGGAGACCCGTTCTTCAATCGTGAACAGGCTTGAAGACTAGACGGAACGGCGCACGGAGGCAAGACTTTCTTGGCGGAATGGATATTCGCCAGCGAGCACGAAGGGCGAGCAAGGGCCAACAAGCGAGACAGAACTGCTTCAACGGCACGCGCGTCCGGGCCAGGCTGCCAACCGGGAGTCGGTTATGTTGCAGGCCATGGGAACCCCTTGGCGCTAACGCCTCTGAGAACGGCTTCGCGACTGGCTCTTGCTGGAGCCTCGCGATCCGCTGCTTCGGTTGGAAGAACTTGACCTCGAGCGACTGGGGGGCGAAACCCGGGAGGAGCTTCGTCCGGAAGAACTGGAGACCGAGGGCGACGGCCGGCTGCGACTGGGAGCGCTGCGAACCCGTGACGACGATCGGGACGACGAGGGTCGCGAAGGCGCCGAGACCCGAGAGGAGCTGCGGCTGGAGGGCCTGGAGACCGAGGGGGACGGTCGGCTGTTGCCGGGAGAGCTTTGCCTGCGCGTGCTGTTGACCCGAGAAGAACTCCTGGGCGAAAAACGCGGGGATGGCCGCACCGATGGCACCGACGGGGCCGAAGGGGAAGATTCCGACATCGATTCAGGTGAGCGCGGAGTCGAACTTCTGGAAGGTGTCCCACGGGGGATCGTACCTTGGGTGGCGGCGCGGCGGTTGAAGCGGCGCCAGCGCTCCAGCGAGCCCGACCGGCTACCGCCATCCGGACGGGCAGCCGTTGGACGCGGAGGATTTGCGGGCTGCCTGACGCTTCGATCGAGGTTGCTCCGACCTCGGATCGCCGCCGGATTGGATGGAGTGGGCAGGCTGCGCCGATTGGCGGGTGCTACGCCGGACCTGGCGGCCGCGGGCCGCTGGGAGCGCAAGCCGGGGGCCGAGCGCCCAGCCTCGGGCCTGGTGGACGAGCGGGAATTGGCCGGGCGAAGGGCCTTGGTGTCGCTTCCCCCCATGGAATCGACGAATCGGACCATCTCCTGGCGTTGCTGGACGAACGAGCGACGGGTGATGTTGCGTCGCGCACGGTCGGTCGAGAAGAAGCGGGTTCGAACGTTTGAGCCAGGGTTCCGGGGCAGGCGGCGGTCCCTCTGAACGAGTTGACCCTGACTGGCGCGGTCGGGTACGACCGGAATGCGGCCACGCATCAGGCTGGCCCGTCGCACCTCGGAGGCCTGCAGGGCGCGCGCATTCAGAACCTGTCCTCGGGAGAAGTTTCGGGCGGCGACCAGGGTGGTGCCATTGCGATGGCGCGCATTGCGATAGCGGTTGTAGATGTTGATCCGGTTGTTGACCAGGACGGTGGAGCCGCCCCTGTTCCGTCCTCGGCCGTAGCGGGAACGACGCCCATACCAGGGGTAGTAGGGCTCCCCGGGGGCAAGGGGAATCCAGCCGTAATATCCATAGCGCGAACCCAAGCCGATCCCCACACCGCCACTGCCGTCAAAGCCGAAAAAGGCTACCAGCGCCGGCCGCCAATAGTGACGGGAGTAGAAGGAACCGGGGTACCAGCCCCAACCGAAACGAGCGTGGCGAAACCAGCGCCCGTAATGGTAGGGAGCCCAGCCCCAGGGATCGTGACTGACCCAGGTCCAGCCATAGTAGTCCAACCACGACCATCGACCGTACCGATAGGGAGCCCAGCCCACGGTGACCGCGGGAAACCAGCAACGGCCATAGCTGGGAACGTAGACCCAATGGCCATGGTCGTCCAGGTCCTCAACCCCGTAAACGCTCCTGTGCACGTAGCTGTAGGCCTTGGATTTCCTGAGGTGCCGGTCCCGCTTGATGTTCCAAAGGTCCCAGTCGTCCCGGGGATCGGCCTTGGCCACCTGGAATTCGATGTCCTGATCTCCCTTGCGGACGATCATGCGTTGACCGGATTTGAGTGTTTCGCTGCCGCTTGCCGAGGCGACCTCGGCCCGTCCCTTCCTCACGGTGACAGTCACGCGGTCGAGACCAACGACTTCCACTCGGTAGCGTCCGTTCTTTTCCGGACGAACCGCGGCCAATGGGGTCTCAATATCAACGTCAGCATCGCCGCCCCGCAATTCGCTGTAAGTGAGTACGCCGCGCTCAAGTTGAATCCGGAAGGTTCGGTGGCCGAGGCTGGCCAGTCGGACCTCGGACAGTTCGTTAAGGCGCAGAAAGTTGGAGTAATCCAGTTGGACTTCGGCACGGGAGGCCAATCCGGCAGTCAGAATATCGGCCTCCACCAGCGGCATGTTGACGGTGGCCTGAATCGAATCTCCCGATTCGCCTCGCTGCACCGTGAGGTCGCCCTTGGCCAGGCTGAGCCTGGCGACACCCAGCGCCGGACCGCTCTCCTGCGTCTGTGCCAGCGCCAAGTGATTGACAGACATGGCAACGAGGGAAAACAGCACCAAAATTCCACGTCGACTTGTCATGGTTGATGACCTCCCGGTCGTAGCTGCGGAATTAACTTGCCTGAAGCGTACGGACACGGCGGAAGGGCCTGCACTCGACCAGTATATCTGGACAGACGCGATGTTTCCATGTCAGGCCCTTCCTGCTTGAGAGATTTCCGGGTCAGATGGCTGGTGGACGAAAACCGGATCGAGAATTGTGAGTGGGATGCATGGTGCGGCACGAGGTGTTGCCTGAGGGCCAAAGGAAGCACTGCCGACGATAGTCCTTATAATCAGTCTCTTGAGATACGATAGACAGTTGGCCGGAATCTTCGACGGGAAGGTAGCGATGGCTTGATTGCGCCCGGTGGGGCGATTTGACGGCAACGGGCGCAACCCTGTGTGTTCAAATAAGTTGAATCATTTGGTAAGTTAGCATAACGTTGCGTTTCGCTTTCAGCGCGGTTCAACCGCGTTTCCCTCCCGGGATTCCGGGTCATGACGGGAAATTCGGGTTGAGGCTGCCCATCAAGTCGGGAATACGGCAAGGAGTTCACTCATGAAGTACCCCGTTCTTTTCCTTGTATTGCTTTCTCTGGTCGTTTCCATGTCCGGGCTGCCGGATCAGGACGAGGCCTGGCCACAGTTCAGGGGTCCGGGAGGCCAGGGTCACGCTTCCGCCCGTGGTCTCGCAAAGGAATGGAGTGAAACCAAGAATATCACCTGGAAGGTGCCCCTTCCGGGAAACGGCTGGTCGTCACCGGTCATTCAGGGCGAAAAAATCTGGTTGACCACCTCTGTGGACGAAGGACGTTCGCTGCGGGCCTTGTGTCTGAGCAGGAGTGACGGAAAACTGATCCATGACCTGGAGGTCTTCCGCCAGGAGCAGGTGGGCCGCATCCATTCCAAGAACAGCCATGCCTCTCCCACTCCCGTTTTGGACGGGGACAGAGTCTATGTCCACTTTGGAGCATTCGGCTCGGCCAGCCTTCGCAGCGACGGCAGGATCCTTTGGAAACATCGGTTCGACTACAATCACCGCCACGGACCGGGCGGTTCTCCGGTCCTGTTCGAGGACCTTCTCATCTACAACTGCGACGGCACCGACGTACAGTTCGTGGCAGCCTTGGACAAGCATACCGGGAAGTTGAAGTGGAAAAAAACTCGCGAGGGTCGGATGGCATACTCGACCCCCTTGGCCATCGAGGTGGAGGGCGAGCCCCAGTTGGTCAGCACTGGTGGCGATCGAGTCGTGACCTACCACCCACTCTCCGGGGAGGAGATCTGGTCGGTGCGCTATGACGGGTTTTCTCTGGTGCCTCGCCCTGTTTTCGGCCTGGGTTTGGTCTATATTATCTCGGGGTACCCGCATCCCGTGCTCTACGCAATCCGTCCCGATGGCCAGGGCGACGTGACCGATAGTCACGTGGCCTGGAGCTTGAAACGAGGGGTTCCGCTGAATCCTTCTCCCCTGCTGGTGGGAGAGGAACTCTACATGGTCAGCGATCGCGGTATTGCATCCTGCGTGGACGCCCGGACCGGCAAGCACCACTGGCAGGAGAGGCTGCCTGGAGAGTACTCGGCTTCGCCGGTGTATGCCGAAGGGAAAATCTATTTGCTGAACGAATCAGGAGAAGCGACTGTCCTCGAGGTCGGGAGGGAATTCAAGAAGCTGGCCAGCAACCGGTTGCCGGGTCGCACCCTGGCCTCGTTCGCCATGCACGGCCGCGCCATCTACTTGAGAACCGACAGTCACCTCTATCGGATCGAACGGTCGACCAGTTAGTGGATCTTGTAGGTCTTGTCATACACGAAGCGGCCCGGTGAGAAGTGCGGGCGTAGGAGTCCAAACGATGACCAAGCTCCAGCTGCAAAGACTTGGAGGGGTCTGGTCGGCCACGCCAACGCCATTTACCAAGGATTTGAAGGTCGACACGGTGGCTGTCAAGAAAATGGTGGAGCACCATCTGCGCCTGGGGGTCCGGGGGCTCTTCCTGGCCGGGACTTGCGGAGAGGGTCCCTGGATGCCGGACGTGGAACGACGGCGACTGGTGAGGGCGGCCCGCAAGTATTCTCGAGACCGGCTGATGATTGCGGTGCAGGTCACCGACAACTCGGCCAGTCGCGTGGTCGCCAATATTCGGGCCGCCAAGGCGGATGGAGCCCAGATTGCCGTGGTCGCCCCGCCGCTCTTTTTTCTCAATGCCAATCCCCAGACACTAACCAACCACTACCGTCAGATTCTGAGGGAGAGTGAGCTGCCTATCGGAATCTATGATCGTGGGCGCCACAGTTCGGTGGTCATCCCGGAGTCGGTTCTCGCTACCATTTATGCCGACCGGCGGGTGATCATGGTCAAGGACAGCTCGTCCGACAATCAGCGACGGGAGATTGCCTTGGCCGCGCGGCGGAAACGCCCCCGGCTGCGCCTGCTCAACGGCAATGAATTTCAGTGTCTGGATTACTTGAGAGCCGGATATGACGGCCTGCTGCTTGGCGGCGGAGTCTTTACGGGTTACCTGGTGGGTCAGATGATCCAGGCGGTTGCGGCCCACGACTATGCCCGTGCCGACAGAATACAGACTCGCACGACACGCATGCTTTACGCAGTCTACGGCGGCGACCGGCTGGCCTGCTGGCTCTCGGGCCTGAAGCGCCTTCTGATGGAGCTGGGCGTGTTCCGGAACTGGTCCAACTACCTGGGCTATCCTCTGGACCGTGCCTGTATCCGCAACATCAAGCGGATCGTTGCCGAGAACCGGGACGTCCTGCTACCTTCCTGATCCCGACCAAGCCGGAAGACCATTGTCCGGTTCCATTCCGAAAGAAGGCATTCCCAAACCAACCTTCAGAACCGGATGCCTCCCCACAGGGATTGTTGCAGTTGTTTGCCGCCGCTGTTGATCTCCAATTGAATCGGGAATCGAGGAAAACACCTTCGATCTCACCAGGTCGCAAAGTCGATGAACCCGGGAGGTTGGGTTGAAAGCCGCGAAGAGAGCCATTCTCCGTCAGGACGGCGTACGCATTGGCGCCGACGTTGGTGGCACCTTTACCGATGTGGTGGTCTTGGACGGGCGGGGAAATCTGCACACTCAAAAGGTGCCGTCGACTCCTCCTCACTTTGAAGAGGCCGTCATCCGGGCCATCCGGGCCTGGCTCGGCTCCACAGGGATTTCCGGCGCTCGCGTGAGGGAAGTCGCCCATGGTACGACGGTGGCGACCAATGCCGTGCTGGAGCGCCGGGGGGCAAGAACGGCGCTGGTCACCACCAAGGGGTTCCGGGACGTTCTGGAGTTGAGGCGGATTCGGGTGCCTGTGCTCTACGACTGGTTCTTCCAGAAACCAAGGGAATTGGTGGAGCGCTATCTGCGTTTCGAGGTGGATGAACGTGTCCTGGCCAACGGGGACGTTCAAGTAGGCCTGCGGGAGTCGGAGCTGTGGGATCTCAAGAAAAAGCTGGAACAGGAGGCCGTGCAATCGGTGGCCGTTTGCTTTCTCCATGCCTACGCCTACCCTGAACATGAAATGATGGCGGGTCGCTTCCTGAGGAAGCACCTTCCCCATCTGACGGTTTCGCTCTCATCCGAGATACTGCCCGAACGCAAGGAATACGAACGAACTGCCACGACTGCGGTCAATGCCTACGTGCGCCCGGTGATGCGCGGCTATCTGAATGCGCTAAGGAGAAGTCTCCGCCGGATGGATATCGAGGCGCCCCTGCTCATCATGCAGTCGGCCGGGGGCTTGACACCCGAAGACGACGCAGCCACGCGTCCTGTTTTCGTGCTGGAGTCAGGTCCCGCCGCGGGAGTCCTGGCAGCCGCTACCACCGCAGGCAGAATAGGCCTGGCCAACGTGATCACCTTCGACATGGGAGGAACCACCGCCAAAGCCTCCATGATCGAGGAGAGTCGGCTTGGCTACCATTCCGAATACGAAGTCGGAGCCTCCTTGTCCACCGGCAGTCGGCTCATGGGCGGCAGCGGAGAGCTCATTCGCGCACCCAGCCTCGATATCGCCGAAGTGGGGGCCGGGGGAGGCAGTATCGCCTATCTGGACCGGGCCGGCGGGCTCCATGTCGGTCCGCGAAGCGCCGGAGCTGTTCCGGGACCCGCCTGCTACGGGCAGGGTGGAAAGGAACCGACGGTAACCGATGCCAACGTGGTGTTGGGCTACGTCCGCCCCGGGCCGCTGGCCAGCGGGGAGGTTCATGTCGATCCGGAGGCTGCGCGGCGCGCCATTCAGGACCGGATTGCCGGTCCGCTGGGAGTAGGACTTTTCGAAGCTGCCGAGGGGATTCACCGCATAGCCAACACACGCATCATGAAAGCCCTGCGGGAGGTCTCAACCGAACGGGGAAGGGACCCCAGGGAGTTTGTGCTGATGGCCTTCGGGGGTTCGGGGCCGGTCCACGCCGCGGGCCTGGCTGAGGAACTTTCGGTTCAAAGGGCCATGATCCCGGAGCTGCCGGGACTTTTCAGCGCGCTCGGCCTGCTTTGCTCCGACGTCGAGCGCCACGGGGTTCGGAGCTGCCTGCTCTCCATTGAGTCCCTATGTCCCCGGGAAATCGAGCAGTTGCGAAAGACGCTGGAAAAGGACATGCTGGCCTGGTTCCAACGAGGAGGCTATTCCGCAGAACGAGTTCAGCTCGCCTGCAGCGTGGATATGCGATTTCGGGGACAGACCTCGGAAATCAGGGTTCCACTCCCGGCCAAGCCACTCGCGCCTGAGGATGTCGCCACCCTTCGCCAAACCTTTGAGGCTGAGCACGAGCGGCTCTACGGACATCGGTCCGCCGCCGGGCACACGGTCGAAGTCCTCGCGGTGCGCCTGGTGGGGAAAGCAACGCGGGACCAGACAGAGGGGTTTCCCGAGCCCGTCAAGCTGCAAGGCGAAGCGGCGCCCAGCCGTATGGCCTACTTCGGTTCGCGTTGGGGGGCGATTGACACCCCGGTAGTTGCCCGAACTTCTCTCCGGGAGATCACCCGGGGCCCGCTGTTGATCGACGAGTATGACTCGACCGTGGTGGTGCCACCCGCCACTCGGGTCTGGCTCGACGACCTTCAGAATGTCGTCATGGAAGGAGCCGGCTCCCACCAATGAGCATGCGCGACCCGGCAGGCCAGACCGATCCGATCACTGTGGCCATCATGCAACACGCCCTGGCGTCGGCGGCGGACCAGATGGCGATCAGCCTCTACCGCACGGCCTATTCCACCATCGTTCGGGACTGCCTGGACTTTTCCACATCTCTTTGCGACGCCGAGGGAGAGATGATCGCCCAAGGTGTCACTCTCCCGCACCACATCGCGTCGGTCCCGTTCGCCATGCGGACCCTCTTGAAAAAATACGGAAACGAAATCGATCCCGGGGATGTGTTCATTCTCAACGATCCCTTCGACGGAGGCATGCACATTCCCGATATCTTCGTGGTCCGTCCCGTCTTCCGGAGGGACCGTCGGGTCGGTTTTGCCGTCAGCACGGCTCATCACGCGGACCTGGGAGGGCGCCTGCCCGGGAGCGCGGCTTGCGATAACACCGAGATCTTCCAGGAGGGACTGCGAATTCCCTGGCTCAAGCTGTACCGGCGAGGCCGTCCGGACGAAGCCATCTTTGGGTTGCTGGCTTCCAACGTCCGGATTCCTGAAGTGACTCTGGGAGATCTGAGAGCCCAACTGGCCGCTACCTACATTGGAGCGAACTCCGTCCTGAAGCTCATCGAACGCTACGGCCTGGAGACATTCCAGGGGTGCTGTCGAGACCTTCTGACCTACACCGAGCGCCTGGTTCGCTCAGAGATCGCCTCCTGGCCGGACGGGTCCTCCAGTTTCACCGACCATATGGATAGCGATGGAGTTGGCGGTCCTCCCGTCCGGTTGCAGGTGACCCTTACCGTGAGCGGCGACACCCTGATCGCCGACTTTTCCGGGACCGATCCCCAGGTGCGCGGCGGCATCAACTGTACGCTCTCGTTTACCACCTCGGTGGTCGCCGTCTGCCTGCGATCGGTCATTCAAGCGGAGATTCCAAACACTGCCGGCATGTTCAAGCCAATCGACGTCATTGCCCCGGAGGGCACCGTGGCCAACGCCAGCATGCCGGCCGCATCCTCGATGCGAGGGGTTACGGGGTTCCGTCTTTCCGACACCGTGCGGGGCGCCTTGGCCGGATTGCTGCCCGACCGCGTGTTCGCGGCCGGAGAAGGGGGCAATTCACTGCTGATTTTCGGGGGAAAGCGACCGGAGGGTAAGCCCTACGTGTTTTACGAGCTGGTCACCGGGACCTGGGGTGGGCGCCCCGACAGGGATGGGAACGACGGATTGTGCAATCCCTCCAACGTCGCCGGCAACATACCGGTCGAGCAGGCCGAAAGCGAGTACCCGCTGTGCATTGAGCGTTACGGGCTGGTCCGGGACAGCGGGGGTGCGGGCCGGTTTCGAGGAGGTCTGGCCATCGAGCGCAAGTGGCGCCTTCTGGCTGGAGATTCCACCCTGTCCATCCGCTCCGATCGGCGAGACCACCGGCCTTACGGACTGAACGGCGGGAAGCCGGGAGCGCCCTCCCTGAGTGAGGTGGACGGAGCCGGCGGGGTTGAAACCCTGCCCACCATGATTTCGACCTCGATCAAGGCCGGAGACTCGGTCTATCATCGATTGGCCGGCGGCGGAGGATGGGGAGATCCCCTCACCAGAGATCCGGTGGCGGTGGCTCGAGATGTCAGAAACGGCAAGGTCTCCCCAGGTAGCGCTCGACGGGACTACGGCGTCGTCCTGGATGGCGCCGGCCTGGTGGATGCGGTGGCTACGGCGAGCCTGCGGCAGCAGGTGAGAAGCCGTCTGGATGAATGATGAAATATGAATGATGAATCATTTTATTATCCTGTGTTTCAGCGTTTTCACACTCCTGGCCAGTCGTGGGCCGGACAGAAGACATCGTGCCAATCCGCTGTCTCCTCAAGTGGAATGGTGAGTGATGGTGGAGTCGGGGAGGAGTCTTCGGAATGAGTTGCGATCTGATCCTGCGAGGCGGGGAGGTCCTGGACGGGACGGGGAGACCGCCCTTTCGGGCTGATCTGGCAGTCACGGACGGGCGGATTTCCGAGGTTGGTTCGATCGGTCGGGCCGACGGCGCTGCCGAGTTGAGTATTGCCGGGCTGTGGGTAAGTCCGGGAATCATCGATATACACAGCCATTCCGACTTCACGCTGATCGTCGATCCCAGGGCCGTGAGCTCGGTCATGCAGGGAGTCACCCTGGAAGTGATCGGCAACTGTGGTCACGGCTGCGCCCCCATCGTGGACCCCGAGCGGGCCCGGTCCAACATCTATGGCTGTCAGGCCGCGGACGACATCGGTTGGCGCACCATGGCCGGGTACCTGGAACGCCTGGAATCAGGCCGGCCGGCGGTCAACGTCCTCACGCTGGTGCCGAACGGCCTGCTTCGACTGGCGGCGGTCGAGGACGTCAGCAAGCCCTCCACTCCGGATGAACTGAGCCGCATGAAGCGCTTGCTGTCCCAGTGCCTGGAAGAGGGCGCCTTCGGGCTTTCGACCGGATTGGAGTACGGACCCGAAAAGGCCTGTCCCGAAGAGGAAATCGTGGAGCTGTGCCGTTTGGTGGCCGACACAGGGGGATTCTATTCGACCCACACTCGGAATCGGGCCGGCGAGGTGGAAGAGACCATCGCGGAAGCCATTCGAACAGGCCGGGCTTCGGGGGCTGCGCTGCAAATCTCCCACATCCAGGTGGTGGCCAGACTGACCGATGACGGGCACCAGGCTTACCGTCAGGCCCTGGGAATGGTGGATAAGGCCCGTCAACAGGGTCAGGACGTGGGATTCGATATGCACACCCGCCTGTTTGGAACCACCAATCTGAGAACGGCGCTGCCGCCGTGGTCGTTGGAGGGGGGGGCGGAGGCCATCTCCGCGCGTTTGCGGGATTCCGGGGTTCGAAGAGACCTCAAGACCTACCGGAGCCATCTTCGCTCACTGGTCCGGGACGACTGGGAGCGAATCGTCATTTTCGATTCTCAGGCCTACCCGGAGTTTTCCGGAAAGAGTGTCGCGGAGATCGGACGGCGGATGAGCGTCGAGCCTCTCGACGCCGTCTATGATCTGTTGCTGGCGGAAGTCGATGATATCCACAGACTGATGGTGATGGCCCTGACCTACCGGCTGGAAGAAAACGAACTGGCGTTCGAGCATCCCCATTGCATGGTGGGCTCGGACGCCACCGCCCTGGCCACTGATGGACCTCTGCGGGACCGGTCCTTCCACGGGGCCTACACCTGGGCCTCCTGGTTCTATCGGCACTTTGTGCGGGAAACGGGAAAGCTCCGCCCCGAAGAGGCGATTCGCCGCTTGACCTCGCTTCCGGCCGGCCGCCTGGGGTTGAAGGACAGGGGCGTCATCGAGAAAGGAGCTTGCGCCGATCTGGCGATCTTCGATCCGCAGACCTTCAGCGAGCGGGGCACCACCTACGAACCCAACCGGACCGCTGTCGGCATGACTCACGTGTTTGTGAATGGTGTTCAGACCGTCAGGGATGGTCGATTGACGGGAGAACGCGGCGGGCGGGTGTTGCGCCGTCAATAGGGGACGTCAACAGGGAAGCATGTCCAAGGTGAAACCATCTCCCGCGATTTTGTGCGTCGCCCCCAACGGGGCTCGCAAGACCCCCCGAGACCATCCCGACCTCCCCACCACGCCCGCTGAACTGGGGCGAGCGGCCGCCGAGAGTCTGGAGGCGGGAGCGGCCATGATCCACCTGCATGTCCGGGACCGGGATCTGGCCCACATTCTGGAGGTGGCGGCCTATCGGGACGCCATCCAGGCCGTTCGCTCCCAGGTGGGAGACCGTCTGGTGATTCAGGTCACCACCGAATCCTGCGGCCTTTACGGTCCGGAGGAGCAGATGAGCCTGGTCCGGGAACTCAGGCCGGAGGCGGTGAGTCTTTCCATTGGCGAAATTTTCTCCGACCCGGCAGTTGAAAGTGCCGCGGCCGAATTTCTCGAGTGGCTGAAGGCGGAAGGGATCTTTGCCCAGTTTATCGTTTTCGATGCGGATCAGGTCCGGTTCCTGGTTCGACTCATTCACCGTGGAGTCGTTCCGCATTCCGATCCCTGCGTCCTCTTTGTGCTGGGGCGCTATACCCCGGATCAACAATCGGAACCCACCGGCCTGGATCCGTTGCTGGAGGTCAGCCCCTTTCGGGAGGGGTGGTTTCTGTGCGCCTTCGGAAAGCAGGAGTTGGCCTGCATGGACCGCGCCCTGGGTCGAGGCGGACACGCCCGGATCGGATTCGAGAACAATCTCTACAGACCCTCTTCACTTTTAACCTGGTTGCGCCGCCGTCCCGTACGACGAGGCGGCTCATTAGTGGCGAAACAGGGGTGTTTCAAATTCAACCGACAAGGGAGGAATAACATGCCCCACTTTCTGGGAGACAGAGTGTATCTGAGGGAATACCTGTTGAGCGATGTCGAGGCCCTTTACCAGTGGCGCACGCTGGATGAGATCGTATGGTGGACGGGTTCCTATGTCTGGCCCGAATCTCTGGAGCAGGCTCGAGCCTTCGTGGAGGCTCAGGTCAACGACGTGGACCCCGCCAACCGAAAATTCGCCATCTGTCGCCGGGAGGACCACAAGTACTTGGGCCATATCGGCTATGAATATCTGGATCTGCGGCGACAGAACACCGAGGTGGGAATCGTGATTGGAGACGTCACTTCGCTGTCCAAGGGCTTGGGTGAAGAAGCCCTGCGGCTGTTCCTGAAAGTCTGCTTCGAGGAGTTGAACCTGCACCGCGTCGGTCTGAGAGTGATTCGAGCCAACAAGCGGGGCTATCGCTGCTACCGGAAGTGCGGGTTCCGGGAGGAAGGGGCTTTGCGGGACTGGCACTACTCCCGGGGCCAGTGGCATGACCTGATCCTCATGGGTATTCTCAGGGATGAATATTTGGCAGGTTTGAAATCCTGATGGAAGTTGTATTCGGCGCCGTTTGCCGCCAAGAGGTCGGCCCGCTCGGACCGGCTCCAATTTTTCGGCGAGGGGAGAAACAATGGAAAAGAGGTCATTGGGCCGAAGCGGCATCGTGGTCAGCCGACTCGGCCTGGGCTGCGCCACATTCGGCAGGGAAATCGACGAGGCCACCTCCTTTCAGATCATGGACGCTGCCCTGGAACGGGGCATTACCCTTTTCGATACTGCCGAGGCCTATGGCGGCGGACAGGCGCGCCAATATCGGCGCGACAACCTGGGAGTCGAGGACGTGCGCGAGGTGAGCGGGGAAATGTACTCCTCGGAGAAAATTCTGGGCCGATGGCTGAAATCCCGCGGCGTGCGCTCCCGGGTCACCATACAGACCAAGGTGTCGGCCAACAAGAGCCAACAGAAAGTGCAGCAGGCCCTGGAGGCCAGCCTGCGTCGTCTCCAGACCGACTACATTGATCTTTACCTGTTCCACAAGTATGATCCCGACGTTCCACTGGAAGAAGGGTTGGCGGCGCTGGATCGAGGGGAAAAGGCCGGCAGGATTCGCTGCAGCGGTTGCAGCAATTTTTCCTCCGAGCAACTGTCGGAAGCTCTCGGACTGAGTCGTCGGAACGGCCTGCCCCGCCTCGGAGTCATTCAACCCATCTATAATCTGGCCCGTCGCGAGATCGAGTCGGATCTGCTGCCCCTGTGTCAGCGGCAGGAGGTCGGAGTGGTGACCTACAGTCCGCTGGGGGCGGGATTTCTGGCCGGAAAGTACACGCACGACCAAGCCGAGATTCCCAAGGGCACCCGCTTCGACGTGATCCCCGGCCACGTGGACGTCTATTTCCACCCGCGCAGCTTTCGGGTCGTCGAGCGACTTCGGCAAATGGCGGACCGAACAGGTCATTCCATGGTTCAACTGGCCATGGGGTGGGTCCTCAAGCGGGATGGGGTCGACTCCGTGCTGATCGGAGCTCGCCACACCGGCCATCTGGACAATGCCTTGCAGTCCCTGGAGATGGATTTCCCGCCTGAATGGATGGTGGAAATGAACTCCTGGAACTAAGCAAGGATGGTTGTGCGTACTGTGGTATTTCCGGCAAAGGCCTGTCGGAATTCCCGGACAGGTTGACACCATAAGGACGAAAGGGAGGCGTACATCTAATGAAACGCGTTGGTGTTATGGGATTTATCCATGAGTCCAATACCTTTGCAGTCACCCCTACCACCTACAAGCACTTTGAACAGGTCAGCCTGACCCGGGGCAGGGGGCTGATCGAGCGCTGGACCGGAGGCAATCACGAATTGAGTGGTTTTCTGGAGGGCGCCCAATCCAACGACCTGGACCCTGTTCCGCTTGTGGCGGCCTTCGCCATGCCGAGCGGCACCATAGTCCGGGAGACCTTCGACGCCATAGCCGATGAGACGGTCGAGGCCCTGAAGGCGTCCCTGCCCGTGGACGCCCTCTATCTGGCATTGCACGGGGCCACCGTGTCCGAGGAATTCCCCGACGCCGACGGCGAGATGGCTCGGAGGATGCGGGAAGTGGTGGGACCGGAGGTGCCCGTCGTCATGACGCTGGACCTGCATGCCAACGTTTCCCCGGGAATGGTGGCCAGTACCGACGCCACTACCATCTATCGCTCCAATCCACATCTGGACCAGAAAGCCCGAGGACTGGAGGCCGCTTCGTTGCTTGGCCGGACGCTGCGGGGAGAGATTCGACCGGTGCAAGCCCTGGAGTGCCCGCCACTGATCATCAGCATCGCCAAGCAGTACACGGACGAGAATCCGTCCAAGGGGTTGTATGAGGATGTTGAGTCGGTCTTGCAGTGGCCGGGCATTCTATCCGCCAGCGTGGCCATGGGGTTTTCCTACTCGGACGTGGAGGAATTCGGCGCCAGCTTTCTGGCCGTGGCCGACCGCGACCGCGACCTGGCTCGCAAGGCAGCACGCTGGATGGCCCAACGGGCCTGGGACCGGCGGGAGGAATTCCAGGCCGACCTGCCCGATGCCGCCGAGGCGGTGGCCATGGCCATGCGGGCCCCCGAGGCCCCGGTGGTACTGATG